>DATJBR010000138.1:0-2028 GCA_035515255.1 Lysobacter sp.
GACCGACACCAACCAGCGCTACCTGCTGATCGGCACCGGCACCGGCGTGACGCCGTACCGGGCGATGCTGCCGCAACTGGAGCAGGCAATCGTCGAACGCGGGATCCAGGTCGTGCTGCTGTTCGGCGCACGCAATCCGGCCGAGCTGCTGTACGGCGACGAGTTCCGCGCCTTCGCCGACCGCCATCCGGACCATTTCCGCTTCCTGCCGTGCTTCTCGCGCGAGTTGCCCGCGGCGGGATCGCCGCACGCGCACGCCGACATGCGCCATGGCTACGTGCAGCAGTTCCTGACCGAGTTCGCGCCGGATACCCATACCGACATCGCCTACCTGTGCGGCAACCCGAACATGGTCGACACCTGCTTCGAGAGCCTCAAGGAAGCCGGCCTGGAAGTGCGCCAGATCCGGCGCGAAAAGTACGTCTCCTCGAAGTAGACGCCTGCATCGCCATCGCACCGCCGGCAGGACGCCAGCCATGATCGCCGGCGCCCGGCTCTGCAAGCCGCAGATCCCGGCCGGGACATTTGCCACGTTTTCCGTACCCTCTGCGTCTGTCATCCTGACCGGCGCGCCGCGGCGTGGGTCACGTGTGGGGCTCGACACGTGCATCCGGCATGCAACCGGCTCCGGCTTCGTCCGGCGGTCGTCCGCGTGCCAGTTCCACGTCGACGGCATAACGTCGACTGCATTGTTTCCGCCGCACCGCCCCATCGCACAGGTTCCGCCACCAGGGAGAGATCATGCGCAACACCGGAATATTGACCGTCGCGGTTGCGACGACATTCGCGGCGACACTGCTGCTGGCAGGTTGCCAGCCACCCGCCGACGAACAGGCGGGCCGGAAGGACACGGACGCGACCGACAGCACGCGCCATTTCGGCACCATCGCGTTCGAGCCCTGCTCGCTGGCCAGCGTTGATGGCGGCCTGACCACCGAGGCCCAGTGCGGCACCTTGCAGGTCGCGGAGAATCCGGCCGACACCGACGGTCGCCAGATCGACTTGAACATCGCCTGGCTGCCGGCATCCCGTGGCAGCGGTACCGGCGACCCGGTGTTCTTCCTTGCCGGCGGTCCCGGCCAGGCGGCCACCGAGCACGCCGCCACCGTCGCGATGACCCTCAACGAAGTCGGCAAGCAGCGCGACATCATCCTGGTCGACCAGCGCGGCACCGGAAAGTCCCATCCGCTGGACTGCCGCGACGCCGACGGCAAACCGCTGAAGATGGACGAGATGGCCGCGCCGAGCGAGTCGCAGCTCGTCGCGTTCGCCACCCGGTGCGCGCAGGGCCTGGAGGACCGCGCCGATCCGCGTTACTACACCACCTCCGACGCGGTGCGCGATCTGGACAGCGTGCGCGCCGCGCTGGGCGTGGCGCAGATCAACCTGGTCGGCGTGTCCTACGGCACCCGCGTCGCCCAGCACTACGCAGCGACCTGGCCGCAGCACACCCGCAGCGTCGTGCTCGACGGCGTCGCACCCAATTCGCTGGTGGTCGGCGGCGAGTTCGCCCAGACCCTGGAGGACGCGCTCGGCCTGCAATCGGCGCAATGCCGCCAGCTGCCGGCCTGCCGCGCACGCTACCCGGTCGACATGCGCGAGCAGTTGCGCACGGTGATGGACCACCTGAAGGTGGCACCGGTCGAGGTCGAGTACCGCGATTCGCGCACCAACGAGGCCCGCCGCGACACCGTCACCGCCGATGCGGTCGGCAGCCTGGCCTTCATGTTCTCGTACCTGCCGCAGACCGCTTCGCTGTTGCCGCTGATGATCGACGAGGCCGCGCATGGCCGCTACGCGCCGTTGATGTCGCTGGTGCAGATGAGCAGCGACAGCATGCAGGGCCAGATGACCCGCGGCATGCAGTGGTCGGTGCTGTGCGCCGAGGATTCCGGCCGCTACGTGCCCGATCCGACGGCAGCCTCCACGATCATCGGTCCCGACGTGGCGAAACTGTTTTTTGCGCCCTGCTCGGTCTGGCCGCACGGCCGGGCACCGGAGGGTTTCCACCAGCCGTTCACCTCGGAC
>DATJBR010000139.1:0-2369 GCA_035515255.1 Lysobacter sp.
CTCGCCTTCTCCGGCGGCCTCGACACCAGCTTCTGTGTGCCCTACCTGCAGGAGCGCGGCTGGAACGTGCATACCGTGTTTGCCGATACCGGTGGCGTGGACGACGAGGAGCGCGCCTTCATCGAGCAGCGCGCGGCCGAGCTGGACGTCGCCTCGCATGTCACCGTCGATGGCGGCCCGGCGATCTGGGACGGCTTCGTCAAACCCTTCGTCTGGGCGGGCGAGGGCTACCAGGGCCAGTACCCGCTGCTGGTGTCGGACCGCTACCTGATCGTCGATGCCGCGCTGAAGCGCTGCGACGAGCTGGGCACCCGCGTGATCGCGCACGGCTGCACCGGCATGGGCAACGACCAGGTCCGCTTCGACCTGACGGTGAAGTCGCTGGGTGACTACGAGATCGTCGCGCCGATCCGCGAAATCCAGAAAGAGCACACCGAGGTCCGCGCCTACGAGCAGAAGTATCTGGAAGACCGGGGCTTCGGCGTGCGCGCCAAACAGCAGGCCTACACGATCAACGAGAACCTGCTCGGCCTGACCATGTCCGGCGGCGAGATCGACCGCTGGCAGGCGCCGGGCGAGGGCGCGAGCGGCTGGTGCAAGCCTCGTGCGCAATGGCCTGCGCAGCCGCTGCGGGTGACGGTCGGCTTCCGGCACGGCGAGGCGGTCGCGCTGGACGGCGAGAAGATCGCCGGCCATGACCTGCTGGCCAAGCTCAACGGCCTGTTTGCCGAATACGGCGTCGGCCGCGGCATCTACACCGGCGACACCACGATCGGCCTCAAGGGCCGGATCATCTACGAAGCGCCGGGCCTGACCGTGTTGCTGACCGCCCACCGGGCGCTGGAAGAGGCGGTGCTGAGCAAGCAGCAGAACCGCTTCAAGCCGGATGTCGCGCGCAAATGGGTCGAGCTGGTGTACGAGGGTTTCTTCCACGATCCGCTGAAGACCGACCTGGAGGCGTTCCTGGCCTCCAGCCAGGCGACCGTCAACGGCGAGGTGGTGCTGGAGACGCACGGCGGCACCGTCACCGCGGTGGCGATCGACTCGCCGCAGATCCTCAACGCCAAGGGCGCGACTTACGCGCAGGCGGCCGACTGGGGCGTGGCCGAGGCCGAGGGCTTCATCAAGCTGTTCGGCATGAGCAGCACCTTGTGGGCCGAGGTCAACCGCAAGTAACCCAACGGCTCGGTCGCTCCTGGTCAATACCTGTAAGAGCGGCTTCAGCCGCGATCCAGATCCGATGCGAGCGAACATTTGGTGGTCGCGGCTGAACCTGCTCCTGAAAAAGCTGTCGGCTTTCTGATGTAGGAGTGGCAGAGGCATGCCTCCGCCGGTAAGCCGCGATCCGCCGAACGCCCGAAATGATGTACAGGTCGCGACTCACGTCGCTCCTACATAAAGTCCAGACCACTAAGGCTCACCATGCTCCCAGACGTACTCCGCCACCTCGAAGCGCTTGTCTCGTTCGATACCCGCAACCCGCCGCGACTGATCGGAACGGGCGGCATCTTTGATTACCTGCGCGCGCAATTGCCGGGCTTCCGGGTCGAGGTCACCGACCACGGCGATGGCGCGGTGTCGATGCTCGCCATTCGTGGCAATCCGACGCGTGTGTTCAACGTGCACCTGGACACGGTGCCGGACTCGCAGGCGTGGACGGCGGATCCGCATCGGCTGCGGGTCACCGCCGACCGTGCGATCGGACTGGGTGCGTGCGACATCAAGGGGGCGGCAGCCGGGTTGCTGGCGGCCGCGGCGCGGACCGGCGGTGACGCGGCGTTCCTGTTCACCACCGACGAGGAGGCCAACGACCCGCGTTGCATCGCCGCGTTTCTGGCCAGCGGGCACGGGTTCAGCGAGGTGATCGTTGCCGAGCCGACGCAGTGTGAGGCGGTCCTTGCCCATCGCGGCATCGCTTCGGTGCTGATGCGGTTCCAGGGCGATGCCGGCCATGCTTCCGGCGCCAACGCGATGCAGGCCAGTGCGCTGCATCAGGCGATGCGTTGGGGCAGTCGTGCGCTGGACTTCGTCGAAGGGCAGGCGCACCAGCGATTTGGCGGACTGACCGGGCTGCGTTTCAACATCGGCCGGGTCGAAGGCGGGATCAAGGCGAACATGATCGCGCCCAGCGCCGAAGTCCGGTTCGGATTCCGCCCGTTGCCATCGATGTCGATCGACGAGTTGCATCGCCAGTTCGGAACGCTGGTGGAAGGGGGTGCGGTGGCGGGCTACCAGGAAACCTTCCGTGGTCCGCCGTTGCCGTCAGGGGACATTGCCAACGCGGAGGAGCGACGGTTGCAGGCGCGCGATCTGGCCGAAGCGCTGGATCTGCCGATCGGCAATGCCGTCGACTTCTGGACCGAGGCCTC
>DATJBR010000140.1:0-4002 GCA_035515255.1 Lysobacter sp.
CAGTTGCACCGGCTGGGTGCTGCCCTGCACCGCCAATACTTCCAGCATCGACAGGAACGGCGCCAGCCCGGTGCCGCCGGCCAGCAGCAGCAACGGACGCTTGACCTCGCGCAGGTAGAAGCTGCCCAGCGGGCCGCTCAGCGACAAGGTCTGGCCGATGGCCGCCTCGGTCAGATAGCCGGTCATCAGGCCGCCCGGCACCTGCTTGACCAGGAACGACAGCCGGCGCGCGCCCGGGGCCGAACTGAACGAGTAGGAACGGGTCTGTTCGCTGCCCGGCACGGCGATGTTGACGTACTGGCCCGGCAGGAACACCGGCGCCCCGGCACCCTCGGCGACTTCGAACACCACCTCCAGAGCCGCGTCCTGATGCGGGGTGATCGCCACCAGCGTCGCCTCGAACGTCGCCGTGCCGGTCTTGCACGCGGTCGACGGCAGTGGCACGGAAATGACGCAGTCCGACGACGGCACCATTTGACAGGTCAGCACCAGCCCTTCGGCGGCCTCGTCCTCGGTCAGTGCGTCCTCGATGTAGTCGTCGCCGAGCTCGTAGCGACCCTGCTCCGCGCGGCACTTGCAGGTGCCACAGACGCCGTCGGAACAGTCCATCGGCAGGTTGATGCGCTGCCGGTAGGCGGCATCCAGCACGGTCTCATTGGCGCGGCAGTCGATAAAACGTGTGACGCCGTCCTCGAAACTCAGGGCGATGCGATGACTCATGGGGTTACCTCGCAGATGCGGTGGGCGCGCCGGTCAGATGTGATAGACATCGATCACCTGGTGGATGTAGTCGTTCTTCAGCACCACTTTCTTGCGCGCGATCACGGGCTCATCGCCACTGGTATCGAGCCCGCTCGTATCGAGGGTGTAGAACGAGGTGCCGAAATAGCTGTCGGTGGTCTTGTAGCGGTGGCTGAGCGTGTGCCAGTTGAAGCGCAGCTCGATCCGGTCGCCTTCGCGCAACAGCACTTCGATATTGCTGATGTTGTGACCGGTGCGCGGCTCCGGCAGGCTGGCGCTGGAGCGCTCGGTCTTGATCCGGAACACGCGGTCTTCCAGCCCCTCGCGGTTGGGGTAGTAGATCAGCGAGATCTCGGTCTGCGGGTTCTCGACCAGCGTGTCGTCATCATCCCAGGTCGGCATCCAGAACTCCGCCTTGGGCGAATAGCACTGCAGCCAGGCGTCGAAGTCGCGGTCGTCCAGCAGGCGCGCCTCGCGGTACAGGAACGCGGCGATCTGCTCATGCGTCAGGCTCATGCCGACACCTCCGCATCGCCCTGCCCCGCGGCCAGTGCGCGCGCCATCACCTGCGACCAGTAGCCGTGCTGCTTCAGGTACAGCCCCTCGTCCTCGGGATGGGTGCCGCTGATCAGCGGCTTCAGGCCCATCGCTTGTGCGTTCTCATCGGCACCGTCGATCCAGTGGCCGTCGGCACCGCGACTGAGGTCGTTCCATGGCGCGGCGATGCCCTGGTAGCCCTGCTGGCAGGCGCGGAACTCTTCCAGGTCGTCGGGCGTGCCCATGCCGCTGACATTGAAGAAATCCTCGTACTGGCGGATACGCAGTGCGCGCATGTCCGCGCTCTCGCCCTTGGGCGCGAAGCAGTAGATGGTGACCTCGGTCTTGTCGATTGCGATCGGGCGCACCACCCGGATCTGGGTGGAGAACTGGTCCATCAGGTAGACGTTCGGGTACACGCACAGGTTGCGGGTCTGGTTGACGATGAAGCCGGCCTTGGCCTGCCCCAGCTTCTCCGCCAGCGCCTCGCGGTGTGCGTACACCGGTCGGACTTCCGGATTGAGCAGTTGCGTCCACAGCAGCAGGTGGCCGTGCTCGAAGCCGTACACGCCGCCGACCGCCTTGGACCAGCTGTTGGCGTCCACCGCCTGGGTGCCGCCTTCCTCGTAGTTGCGCCGGCCCATCGTGGCCGCGTAGTTCCAGTGCACCGAGCTGACGTGGTAACCGTCGGCGCCGTTCTCGATCTGCAGCTTCCAGTTGCCGTCGTAGGTATAGGTGGAACTGCCGCGCAGCACCTCCAACCCCTCCATCGCCTGATCCACGATCTGGTCGATGATCACCTTGGTTTCGCCCAGGTGCTCCTCCAGCGGCAGCACGTCGGCGTTGAGGCTGCCAAACAGGAAACCGCGGTACGAGGCGAACTTCGCCACCTTCTTCAGGTCGTGCGAGCCGTCGGTGTTGAAGCCCGGCGGATAGGCGCCGGTCCTGGCGTCCTTGGCCTTGAGCAGCTTGCCGCTGTTGCTGAAGGTCCAGCCGTGGAACGGACAGGTGAAGCTGCCCTTGTTGCCACGGTTGCGGCGACACAACATCGCGCCACGGTGCGCGCAGGCGTTGATCAGCGCGTGCAGCTCGCCCTGCTTGTCGCGGGTGATCATTACCGGCTGGCGGCCGATGCTGGTACTGAAGTAGTCGTTGTTTTCCGGGATCTGGCTTTCATGCGCCAGGTACACCCAGTTGCCCTCGAAGATGTGGCGCATCTCCAGATCGAACAGGGCCTCGTCGGTGAAGATGTCGCGGCGGGCGCGGTACACGCCACGCTCGGCGTCTTCGACCAGCGCGGCGTCGATCAACCGGGAAACGCGGGGGGAATTCTCGATGACGGCGGACATGGCGGGCTCCTGCACGTGCGCGACGTGCGTGGCGTGTGCGGCGCCACGCGAGACGGCTCACGGGTACCGGACTGGACAGGACCCCGGCAGCATCTGCCGGGGCTTCAAGGGCTGGCTTGAAAGATCAGGCGGCGGCGCGTTTGCGCTCGACCACGCTGTCGGGCACCGAGCCGGTCCTGGGCACGAGCACGAAGTCGAACTCGATCTCGGCGAACGGACCTTCCAGGCCCCGCGCCTTGATCGCGTCGGCGTCGTCCACCTGCTTGATCGCCGGCACCAGGTCGTCGCGGGTGGCGAAGGCGAAGTCGTCGTGCAGGTATTCGTCGCCGTCGATGTTGATCTGCGTGGTCAGGTGACGGCAGCCATCGGCATTGATGAAGAAGTGGATATGCGCCGGGCGCTGGCCGTGGCGGCCGACTGCGTCGAGCAGGTTTTGGGTCGGGCCGCCGGGCGGGCAACCGTAGCCGGCCGGGACGATGCTGCGGAACTCGTAGTTGCCGTCGGCATCGGTGCGGATCGTGCGACGCAGGTTGAACGCGCTCTGGGTCGAGTCGAAGAACGAATACATGCCCTTGGTGTTGCAGTGCCAGACCTCGACGGTCGCGCCCGGCAGCGCCCTGCCGTCCGCGTCGCGCACCTGGCCGTGCATGACCAGCAGCTGGCCATCCGGATCCGGGTCGGTGTCCAGGCGGGCCTTGCCTTCGCTCACCGGCGCGCCTGCCACGTACAGCGGGCCCTCGATGGTGCGCGGGGTCACCCCGGCGATGCCGGCGGCGGCATCGGCCGCGTCCATGCGCATGTCGAGGTACTTCTCGAAGCCGAACCCGGCAGCGGCCAGGCCGGCTTCACCGGCGGCGCCGAGCTCGTTGATGTAGTTCACCGCGGTCCAGAACTCGTCCGGGGTGACGTCGAAATCTTCGATGGTGCGGAACAGCTCGCCCAGCACGCGATGCAGGATCTGCTTGGTGCGCAGGTTGCCCTGGGGTGTTTTGCCTTCAGCCGACTTCAGACCGCTGCAGGTCTCGAGGAAATCCTGCAGCTCGGCGGTGTCGATGAGTTTGACCGTCATGGTGTTGCCCTCTCTGGGTTCGTCTTGCTGGGGTCGTGGCGGGTGGGTCATGTGGGTGATGCGATGACCGGCTCAGCGGTCGTCGGCGTGGATCGCGGACGGGTGACGGCACAACGGCATCACCTCGATCTGCATGTAGGGGTACAGCGGCAGCGCCATCAGCAGCTCGTGCAGCTCGGCGTTGCTTTCGACGTCGAAGATGCTGACGTTCGAGTACTGGCCGACGACGCGCCAGATGTGGCGCCACTTGCCGCTTTGCTGGAGTTGCTGCGACAGCGCCTTCTCGTCGGCCTTGAGCGTGGCGAC
>DATJBR010000141.1:0-4513 GCA_035515255.1 Lysobacter sp.
CAGTCCGCGCGCCCAGCCGCGCAGGGCGTCGGGACCGAAGTCGTCCAGCCAGCCGGCGACCACCTCGCGTCGTTCGCGGTAGCGGTGGTCGAATCCGGGACGTGGTTCGCCGTGGGTGAGGTTCAGTCCGCCCTTGCCGGCAATCAGGAACTTGCGCCCGACCGAGCCCTTGGCCTCGAACAGGTCGACCTCGATGCCGGCCGCGCGCGCGACCTCGGCCGCCATGAGGCCGGCGGGGCCGCCGCCGAGGATGGCGAGGCCGGGAAGGGGAGCGGGTTCGACAGGCATGGGGGCGTGGGAGGAGAGTGGGGCGACATTATGGCGCTGCGGCGCAACGGGCAGCTCCGGACGCCATTCGCACGCGCTTTCCCGTGCCGGTTGGACGTCGCCTGCGGTAAGGTCAGCGCCAGTCTCCCGGGGGAAATCGCTTCATGCAGAACCAGACTTTTCACGTGCGCGGCCTGATCCTCGCGCTCGGACTTGCCGTGTCCGGCGGCAGCATCGCGCAGGAAGCCGTCGTCACAGTGCGGTGCCCGACGCCGCGCGCTCCAACAGCATGGCTTCCGGCAGCATGTTCTCCGATGCCGGCGTCGTCCCGGTCCGGCTGCAGGATTTCGACGCCTATGTCGACGATGTGCGCGCGAAGTTCGACGTGCCCGCGATCGCGGTGGCGATCATCAAGGACGGCCAGGTCGTGCTGGAGCGCGGCTACGGCCCGCGCGATCTGCAGGATCAGCAGCCGGTGGACGAGCACACGATGTTCGCCATCGCCTCCAACACCAAGGCGTTCACCGCCGCGTCGCTGTCGATCCTGGCCGACGACGGCAAGCTCGACATGAACGACCGGGTGATCGACCACCTGCCGTGGTTCCGCATGTCCGACGCCTACGTGACCCGCGAAATGCGCATCCGCGACCTGCTGGCGCACCGCAGCGGACTGGGCCTTGGGGCCGGCGACCTGCTGTACTGGCCGGGCACCGATTACACCACCGAGGAGGTCGCGCGCCGGCTCAAGGACGTGCCGCTGGATGGCAGCTTCCGCGGCCAGTACGCCTACGACAACATCCTGTATGGCGTCGCCCAGCTGGTGATCGAGGCGGCCAGCGGGCAGTCGTACAAGGACTTTCTGCAGGCGCGCATTTTCGCGCCGCTGGGCATGCACGAAACCCGCTTCAACAGCGATGACCTGCGGCCCGGCGACAACGTGGCCACCGGTTATTCCAAGGAGGACTTCACCCGCCTGGTGGCCGCGCCGCGGATGTCCTGGGGCAATGTCTCGGGCGCGGGCGGGCTGTATTCCAGCGTCCACGACCTGGGCAAGTGGGTGCGCATGCAGCTCGACCGCGGCGTGATCGCGCCCGCCGATGGCGCTGCGGGCGACGCGGAGCCGACACGCTTGTTCAGCGAAAAGCGCCAGCGCGAGATGTGGACGATGATCACCCCGATCCCGGTCGGCAAGCCGGCGGTGCCGGCACTGGCGGCGGCGACCCCGAACTTCCTCGGCTACGGCGAAGGCTGGAGCCTGTCCGACTACCGCGGCAACAAGCTGGTCTGGCATACCGGCGGCTGGCCGGGCTTCGTGTCCCGCGTGACGATGGTGCCCGAGCAGAACCTGGGCATCATCGTGCTGACCAGCGCCGAGGCTGGCGGCGCGTTCCAGTCGATCACGATGCAGGCGCTGGATGCGTTCCTGGACGCACCGCCGACCGACTGGACCAGCGCCTATCTGGCGGCACGCGGCAACCAGGAGCAGAAGGCCGAGGCCTCCTGGCAGAAGCACATTGCCGCGCGTGACCTCCGCTCGCGGCCGTCACTGCCCCTGAGCGGTTATGCCAGGACCTATCGCGACCCCTGGTACGGCGATGTGGTGGTGAGCGAAGAGGGCGGCAAGCTGCGCATCCAGTTCAGCCATACCGCCGATCTGGTCGGCAGCCTGAGCCACTGGCAGCACGACACCTTCGTGGTGCGCTGGGACCAGCGCTGGTTGAATGCCGATGCCTTCCTGAGCTTTTCCCTCAACCCGGACGGCAAGATCCGCGAAGCGCGGATCGAGTCGATCTCCCCGCTGACCGATTTCAGTTTCGACTTCCAGCACCTGCGGCTGGCGCCGGTGGAAAAAGACGACAAGTAGTCGGGCGGCAATGGACGTTTCCCTTCGACCGGCGACACAAGAAGAGTTCGCATTCTGCGAGTCGCTCAGTCGCCGCAACATGGGCGGGTACCTGGCGGCGAGAAAGATCCTCTGGGATCCGGACCGCTTTCTCGCCAGTTGGGCGGCGTTCGAGAACCTGATGATCGTTGCGGACTCCCGGGTGGTCGGCCTGCTGAGGCTGGCGCCAGAGCAGGACGCATTGGGACTCCGGGATCTCCAGATCATTCCGGAATATCAGGGTAGGGGCATCGGCAACTGGGCCGTGCGGCAGGCGCAATCCATCGCGGCCAGCCGTGGCTTTCGACGTCTCCGACTTCGGGTCTACACGGAGAACCCGGCGGGGGCGCTGTATGCCCGCGCGGGCTTCAAGGTGGAGTCGGTCGTGGACGGGACGATCCACATGGCGTGTGATTTGTCACCCGGGCACTCATTCAAGCCGAACCTGCTTCAAGGGGCGGATTAATCCATTGTCCTGAAGCGTCTGACTCGCCTTTCGCGTCGCGCCTTCCCACGTATATGACGCACCGGAGTTTTCCCGGAAGCGGTTTTTACAGAAACATTTTTCACGCCGACTGCAGCAGCCCGTTACCCAAACCGTTTTCCGGCTGCTCGAACACCACGACATGCTCCAGATCCAGCCGGATGCCGATGCTCTGGCCGATGGCGTGGTCGTGGTGCGAGGGCACCAGTGCCTGCACCAGTCCGCCGCCGTCGAGTTGCAGGGTGTAGAGGAAGTCGGCGCCGCGGAAATGGCGGCGCACGATGCGCGCCTGCAACGGGGCGTCATCATCATGGATGACGTCGTCGGGGCGCAGCAGCATCTCCACGGCGGTGCCGGGCGGGTCGAGCAGTCGATGGTCGGCGGCGAGCACGCCGAATTCGGTGCCGACGTGGCCGTCGTCGACGACCCGGGCCGGCATCAGCACGCCTTCGCCGACGAAGCCGGCGACGAAGCGGTTGGCGGGCTGGTGGTACAGGTCGTAGGCGCTGGCCCATTGCTGTAGTCGGCCGTGGCCGATGACGCCGACCCGGTCGGCCATTGCGAACGCTTCGGCCTGCGAGTGGGTGACCAGCAGGGCGCCGACACCGGTCGCCTTCAGGGCCGCGCGCACCTGCACGGCCAGCCGCTCGCGCAGGTCCGGGTCGAGGCTGGAGAACGGCTCGTCCAGCAACACCAGCCGGGGTTGTGGCGCGAGCGCGCGGGCGACGGCGATGCGTTGCTGCTGGCCGCCAGACAGCTGGTGCGGGTGGCGTTTGGCGGTATCGGCCAGACCGACCAGATCCAGCATCTCGCGGGCGCGGGCGATCGCTTTCGCGCGGGGCCAGCGGAACAGTCCGAAGCGCACGTTGTCGAGCACGCTCAGATGCGGCAGCAAGGCGTGGTCCTGGAACACCATGCCGATCTGGCGCTGCTCCGGCGGCAGTTGTACGCCATCGCCGACCAGCAGCTGGCCATCGGCACGGATGCGGCCGCCCAGCAGCGGCTCGAAGCCGGCCACCGCTCGCAGCAGGGTGGTCTTGCCGGCGCCCGAGGGGCCGAGCAGGCAGCCGATCTCGCCGTCAGTCAGGGTCAGGCTCGCGCCTTCCAGCACGACGCGGCCGTCGTAGCCGACTGCGGCGTCGTCGATATCAAGTTGCATTGCGCCCTCGTCGGGTCAGTGCGATCACCGGAATCAGGCCGGCCAGCGCGATGGCCAGCGAGGGCAGGGCGGCGCGGGCGTATTCGCCTTCGTTGGTCAGTTCGAACACGCGCGTTGCCAAGGTGTCCCAGCCGAACGGTCGCATCATCAGGGTGATCGGCATTTCCTTCATCGTGTCCACGAATACCAGCAGGGCGGCGGTGGCGAAACTGCCGCGCAGCAGCGGCCAATGCACCTGCCGCAGCTGACGCGCGCCGGTCACGCCGAGGCTGCGGCTGGCTTCCAGCAGTTGTGGGCGGATCCGCAGCAGGCCGCCGGCGACGGGGGTGTGTGCAACGGCCAGAAAACGGATGCCGTAGGCGACCAGCAACAGCAGCAGGCCGCCTTCCAGCGGGACATCCCAGCCGCGGGTTTCCATCAGCCAGGTCGAGAATGTCGCCACCGGCACGTACAGGCCGATCGCCAGCAGCGCGCCGGGCAGGCCGTAGCCGAGGGTGGTGATGCGGGTGATGGCGGTGGTCAGCAGGCCGGGCTGCTCGCGCGCCGCCAGCGCGACGACGAACGCGGCGACGGTGGTCAGCACGGCCGCCATCGCAGACAGCAACAGCGCGTTGCGCAGGCTGGCGAAGTAGCGCAGGTCGAGGTCGCCCAGATGGGCCATGCCGTCCCAGAGCAGTTGCGACAACGGCAGGGCCAGCGCGACGAACAGCACCAGCGCGCA
>DATJBR010000142.1:0-3343 GCA_035515255.1 Lysobacter sp.
CTGCATCAGCAACTACCTGTCGGCGATCAACGACGACGGCAGCCGCGCGCTGTTCCCGGCGCAGAACAACAGCAATTTCGTCAAGGTCATGGACCTGCGCTACGGCGAGAATCCGCACCAGGCCGGCGCGTTCTACCGCGATCTGTGGCCGGTGCCCGGCACCCTGGCGACGTTCACCCAGCTGCAGGGCAAGGAGCTGAGCTACAACAACCTCGCCGACGCCGATGCCGCGTGGGAATGCGTGCGCCAGTTCGACGCCCCGGCCTGCGTGATCGTCAAGCACGCCAATCCCTGTGGGGTGGCGGTGGCGGCGGACATTGGCGATGCGTACGAAGCGGCCTTCGCGACCGATCCAACTTCTGCCTTCGGCGGCATCATTGCCTTCAACCAGACTCTCGACGAGGCAACCGCCAAGTCCATCCTGGACCGCCAGTTCGTCGAGGTGCTGATCGCGCCGGACTACGACCCCGCCGCGCTCGATTACTGTGCCAAAAAGGCCAACGTCCGCGTGCTGAAAATTCCGCACGGCGACGGCCGCAACAACTTCGACGTCAAGCGCGTCGGCTCGGGCCTGCTGATGCAGACCAGCGACATCCGCGAGGTGAGCCGCGACGAGCTGACCGTGGTGACCAAGCTGGCGCCGACCGAGGCGCAGATGGCCGACCTCATGTTCGCCTGGCGGATCGCGAAGTTCGTGAAGTCCAACGCGATCGTCTACGCGAAAGACCAACGCAGCATCGGCATCGGCGCCGGCCAGATGAGCCGCGTGGTGTCGGCGAAGATCGCCGGATTGAAAGCCGAGGAAGCCGGACTCGTGGTACCCGGCTCGGTGATGGCCAGCGACGCGTTCTTCCCGTTCCGCGACGGCATCGACGCCGCCGCGTCCGCCGGCATCAGGGCGGTGATCCAGCCCGGCGGCTCGATGCGCGACAAGGAAGTGATCGCCGCCGCCGACGAGCACGGCATCGCGATGGTGTTCACCGGGGTGCGGCACTTCCGCCACTGAGGTCGCATGGGTGGCCGGCCGGCACATCCTTGTGCCGTTGCCATCGCGGCAAGCCGGTCACCCGCGCCTACTTCGATGGCCGCTCCCGCCAGATTTCGTGGTCCACGCCATCACCCAGCTCGGGGTAATCGGCGATGTGGAACACCGGCGACTTGCCGGCGTCCAGCTGGCGGTCGTAATCGCGGGTCAGCTTGATCACCACGCCCGACAGCATCACGATCGCGACCAGGTTGATCGACGCCATCAGCGCCATCGCCGCGTCGGCTGCATCCCAGACCAGCTGCACCTTCGAATACACGCCCCAGACGATCACGCCCAGCGCCGACACCCGCAGCGCGAACAGTCCGATCCGCCCGCCGCCCAGGTACAGCAGGTTGTTCTCGGCATAGGTGTAATTGCCCAGGATCGTGGTGAAGGCGAAGAAGAACAGCGCGATCGCGACGAAGTAGGTACCCGCTCCGCCGAAGAACACCGTCATCGCCTGCTGGGTGATCAGCACGCCGTCGCTGCCGTCCGCGCCCAGCACGCCCGACAGCAGGATCACGAAACCGGTCGCGCTGCAGATCAGCAAGGTGTCGATGAACACGCCCAACGCCTGTACCAGCCCCTGGCTGGCCGGGTGATGCGGCACCGGCGTCGCCGCCGCGGCGATATTGGGCGCGCTGCCCATGCCCGCCTCGTTGGAATACAGGCCGCGCTTGACGCCGTTGAGCAAGGCGGCGGCAATCCCGCCGAACACGCCGCCGGTCGCCGCATCCAGACCGAACGCGCCGCGCAGCACCAGCGAAATCACTGCCGGCACTTCGGTGATATGCGTGACCACCACCCAGCCCGCCAGCCCCAGATACCCCAGCGCCATGAACGGCACCACCCACTCGGCGAAACGCGCGACGCTGCGCAGGCCACCGAAGATGATCGCCGCCGTGAGCACCACCAGCCCGGTCGCGATCTGCGCGCGGCTGAAGCCGAACGCATCGCCCAGCGCCTGCGCCATCGCATTGGCGTGCACGCCGCTGAAGATCAGCCCGTAGGTCAGCAGCAGGCACAGCGCGAACGCCACCCCCATCCATGGCTTCTTCAGCCCGAGCGTCATGTAGAAGGCCGGACCGCCGCGGTACTGGCCGTTCTCGTCGCGCACCTTGTACAGCTGCGCGAGCGCGCTTTCCGCATAGGCGGTCGCCATGCCGAGCACCGCCGTGCACCACATCCAGAACAGCGCGCCCGGGCCACCGACGCCCAACGCGATCGCCACGCCCACCAGATTGCCGGTGCCGACCCGCGCCGCCAGGCTGGTGCACAAGGCCTGGAACGGCGAGATGCCCGCGTCGTCGCCCGCGGTGCCACGGCCGATCACGTGCAGCATGTGCGGGAAGCGGCGCACCTGCAGGAACCGCAGGCGCACGGTGAAGAACACCCCGACCGCGAGCAGCCCGTACACCAGCACGTAGTTCCACAGCACCTGGTTGATCAGGCCGATCACCGGTGCCAGCAACGCCTCGATGCCGCCGAGC
The DNA here is from genome assembly GCA_035515255.1 of Lysobacter sp. Taxonomy (GTDB): domain Bacteria; phylum Pseudomonadota; class Gammaproteobacteria; order Xanthomonadales; family Xanthomonadaceae; genus Novilysobacter. The sequence continues at coordinate 2,518 of DATJBR010000142.1, forward strand.
AGGAATTCCATCGGATCGCCGTTCCAGTTCGAAACGACCGATCCTAACAGCCCATTCCAGTAGTCCCTCCTACCCGCCGGCCGCGACCTCCCGGGCTCCGGTAAAATCGAGCGGACCGTCCCGTTTTTGCAGGAGCGGCATCAGCCGCGATCGGAAGGTGGCTTGTCCGTACCGATCCCGGATCGCGGCTGAAGCCGCTCCTACAGACCGCAGGACATCCCGTCGGACTACCACACGGCCGGCCCGGCGGATCAGACCCTCCCATCAAGGACCACCACGCAATGAAAATCCTCGTCATCGGCTCCGGCGGCCGCGAGCACGCACTGGCCTGGAAGCTCGCGCAATCCGCGCGCGTGAGGGAGGTGCTGGTCGCGCCCGGCAACGCCGGCACCGCGACCGAGAGCAAGTGCCGCAATGTGGATATCGCCGCGACCGACATCGATGCCCTGCTGGCATTGGTCGAGCGCGAGGGCATTCCGGTGACGATCGTCGGCCCCGAGGCGCCGCTGGTGGCCGGCGTGGTTGATCGCTTCCGCGCCGCTGGCCGCCGCATCTTCGGTCCCACCGCCGCGGCCGCGCAGTTGGAGGGCAGCAAGGCATTCGCCAAGGACTTCCTCGCCCGCCACGGCATCCCGACGGCGTATTACGCGGTGCACACCGAGGTCGATGCCGCGCTGGCCTATGTCCGAGAAAAGGGTGCGCCGATCGTGGTCAAGGCCGATGGCCTGGCCGCCGGCAAGGGCGTGATCGTGGCCATGACACTGGCCGAGGCCGAGGCCGCGATCATCGACATGCTCGACGGCAACGCGTTCGGCGCGGCCGGCGC
>DATJBR010000143.1:0-1974 GCA_035515255.1 Lysobacter sp.
GGCTATTCCGGTGCGGTCGGCAAGGGCTGGCTGGAGAAGGGCGGCGCGTATGCGGTCGCCAACATCCGCGGCGGCGGCGAGTACGGCCCGCGCTGGCACCAGGCCGCGCTGAAGGCGAACCGCCACAAGGCCTACGAGGACTTCGCCGCGGTCGCCGAGGATCTGGTCGCGCGCAAGATCACGTCGGCCAGGCACCTGGGCATCCAGGGCGGCAGCAACGGTGGCCTGCTGATGGGCAACATGCTGACCCAGTACCCGGAGCTGTTCGGCGCGGTGGTGGTGCAGGTGCCGCTGCTGGACATGCAGCGTTACCACAAGCTGCTGGCCGGCGCGTCGTGGATGGCCGAGTACGGCGATCCCGACAAGGCGGCGGAGTGGGAGTTCATCCAGACCTTCTCGCCGTACCACCTGTTCGACGCCGACAAGCCCTACCCGCCGACGCTGTTCACCACCTCCACCCGCGATGATCGGGTCCACCCCGGCCACGCGCGCAAGATGATGGCGAAGATGCTGGAAGCCGGAAAGGACGTGCGCTACTACGAGAACATCGAAGGCGGCCACGGCGGTTCGGCCAACAACAAGCAGGCCGCGCACATGAGCGCGTTGGCCTACACGTTCCTGTGGAACCAGTTGGCCGACTGAGGCGCGGTCGGGTGGCGAGCGTGATGCCACCGCGTTGAAGGAGGCCGGGCTCGTTGCCCGGCCTCTTTTTGTTTGCATGCGGCAAGCTGTCCGTAGACATCCAGCTACTACACCGTTGCGCTTTCTCCCTGGAGACCCCATCCATGAAGCCCGCCTTGCTGCTTGCCGTCCTGATGACCGTCGCCACGCCGACCCTCGCCTTGAGTCCTTCCATGCCTGCCCAAACCGCCCCGTCCCGCGCCGCCTCTGTCACCCCGCCCGATGTCGAAAAGCGGCCGTACACGGTCACCGCGCCGCATGGCGCGCAGCGGCAGGACGAGTACTACTGGCTGCGTGACGACAGCCGGGAGGATGCCGGGATGCTGGCCTACCTCAACGCCGAGAATGCCTACGTCGATACGGTGATGGCACCGCTGAAAGCGGTCGAGGACACCCTGTACGAGGAGATCGTCGGGCGCATCAAGCAGGACGACAGCTCGGTGCCGTACCGGCAGCGTGGCTGGTGGTACTACACCCGTTTCGAGACCGGTCAGGACTATCCGGTCCACGCCCGTCGCAACGGGACGATGGACGCCGACGAGCAGGTGTTGCTCGACGTCAACGCGATGGCCGCCGGCAAGGAGTACTTCAGCGTCGGCGACTGGGAAGTCAGCCAGGACAACCGCCTGCTGGCCTGGGCCGAGGACGATGTGGGCCGTCGCCAGTACGTGATCCGTTTCAGGGACCTGGACACCGGCAAGGTGCTGGATGACGTGATCTCCGGCGTCTCGGCCAACATCGTCTGGGCCGACGACAACCGGACCGTGCTGTATGTCGAGAACGATCCGGAAACCTTGCTGACCGTGCGGGTGAAGAAGCACGTCCTCGGCACCCCGGCCAGCGATGACGTGCTGGTGTACGAGGAACACGACGACAGTTTCTACATGGGCATCGGCCGCACCCGCGATGACCGCTACATCTGCATCGGCGTGGAGAGCACGGTATCCAGTGAGTCGCGCTGCGCTCCGGCCAGCGACCCGCGCGAGTTCGTGGTGCTGGCGCCGCGCGAGCGCGATGTCGAGTACGACGCCGACCACCATGACGGTCGCTGGGTGATCCGCACCAACGCGCCGGGTCCGGATGGCAAGGCGGCGGACAACTTCAAGCTGATGACCGCGCCCAGCGACGCGACCTCGCGTGCGCAGTGGCAGGAGTGGATCGGTGTCGACGAGGACGTGTTCATCGACGGCTTCGAGCTGTTCGACGGCTTCACCGCGGTGGCCGTGCGCTCCGGCGGGCTCGAAAGAATCCGGCTGCTGCGCGGCGAAGTCGGCCAACCCGGCACGGGTGCGG
>DATJBR010000144.1:0-8809 GCA_035515255.1 Lysobacter sp.
GGATCGACATCGCCTTCCTCACGGCTGATGCGGCCATCGCCATCGGTGTCCAGTGGACTCCACGGGTTGTCGCGATCGATGTCGGTCGGGTTCACCGGTGGCGGCATTGCCTCCTTTTCCATGACCTCGAGCTGCTGGGTGGTCCGGTCCTGGGCCGCCGTTGCGGTTGTGGCCGGCGGCGCGGACCAGGCCGCGCCCGTGGCGATCAATCCGATGGCTGCCGCAAGTAGCGAAACGGTATGGGTCGGCGCGGGATGCGGGTGCAACAGGCGTTGTAGTGGTTTCATCGACAGGCTCCTGCTGGTGGTGGCGGATCCCCCGCGACACGGCACCACTTTCCTCCGCCGCGCTGTACCGGCGATAAGCAAGTCCGCGATTGACGCGACCCTCACCAGCGCATTACGAAAGCTTCACCGACGCGCCTGTTTATCCGCCGTCATGGGCTATGTCGTTGTTGCGCGGCAGCATCGCGTTGCGCGGGCCGTCGGGGCGGTCAGGGCCCCGGCACCGCCGGCATGTCCATCAACTGCAATTGCAGATCGTGCAGGATCTCCGCATCGCCCGGTTGCCAGGTGCGCGCCTCGTTGCCGCGGAAATGCCGATGGAACGCCACCAGCGCGGCTTCCGGATCCCGCAGGTCGTAGCCCACCACGCGCAGGGCCAGCCACGGATCGAAGTCGGCCGGCGGTGTACCAAGCACCTCGCGCGGCCACAGCCCGAAACCGGCTTGGGCGAGGCGCTGCCACGGGAACCACACGCTGGGGTCGTCCTTGAGCGTGGGGGCGACATCGCCATGGCCCACCACCAGATGCCGTTGGATACCCAGCCGCCCGGTCAGGTCGGCGAGCAGCACCAGCAACGACTGGATCTGCGGCTCGCTGAACGCCTCGCGGCCATCGTTGTCCAGCTCGATGCCGATCGAATACGAATTGAGGTCGCCGATGCCCGACCAGCGGCTGCTGCCCGCGTGCCAGGCGCGCGCGTCATCGGCCACCAGCTGGTAGCGGCGGCCGTCATCGCCGATCAGGTAATGCGAGCTCACCGGCCCGCCGGCATTGCGCGTCTGCAGGGTCAGCAGTGCGCCTTCGGCGCTGTCCATCGCGGTGTGGTGCAGCACGATGATCCGCGCGCGCCGCGGCTCGTGATTCGGCGAGCCGTGCCACTGCGCGAGCGGATTGCGGACCGACGTGCTGGTGCAACCGGCGATGAGGACCAGCATCAATGTGGCGACGACACCAAAAAGACGTTTCATGCGTACCCGGCATTCGTTGGGAGCGCATACCGTAAGGCAATCCGGTGATCGATGTCCTTCGCAACCCGGGTCCAAACGGGCGTTCCAGACGCGTGTTCGTGGCGGGTGTTAAAAACGTGTTCCACGCGCGGGACGGTCCATCCCCGGCTTCCGGCCTTTGCAATACCGGTCGAGGCTCCATCTATCTACTGCAGCAACGGCCGCCCAGGCACCCCGCCGAGGCCCGTTGCACGGACGATTCGCCGCTCCCTCCCCCCTTCGCTGCGATGTCCGGATGCAGGAGCTACCAACACCATGAAGAAGACCAATATCGTGTCCCGTACCCTTTTGGCCATCGTCATTGGCGCCGCCGCTTTCGGCGCGCAGGCGACCGAGCGGCCCGGTTTCTATGCCGGCGTCGGTGTCGGCCAGTCCATCGTCGACGAAGGCATCCTGGATGACGAGGACACCGCGTTCTCGATCTTCGGCGGTTACCAGGTCAACCGCTATTTCGGTGTCGAGGCCGGCTACGCCGACTTCGGCAAGATCGAGCCCCGCGGCCTGCCCGGCAAGGTCGAGGCCGACTCGGCCTACCTGACCGCGGTCGGCACCCTGCCCTTCACCGAGAACTTCTCCGGTTACGCCAAGGCCGGCTTCCATGCCTGGGACGCCAAGGCGCGCATCCCCGGGGTGGCCAACGCGAAGGATGACGGCACCGATCCCACCTACGGCCTTGGCCTGCAATACCGCTTCACCGACAACGTCGCCCTGCGCGGCGAGTACAGCCGGTTCGAGATGGACGACATCGATGTCGACCTGGCCCAGGTGCAGCTGCGCTTCGACTTCTAAGCCGGCCACATCGCCGCACACCAGGCCGCCGGTGCAAACCGGCGGCTTTTTCGTGCGCGCCCGACGGAGGTTGGCTGAGCATCGCGTCGCTGCAGTTCGGAATCGCCGGTTCAATCCTGACGCTCTGACGCGATCCCCATCGACCCTGCCGGCATCGTCAGGTGGGGATGTTTTCTTGGCGGGCTTTCATCCCGCACCCTGCGTCCGATTGTCCGGATGCTCAGCTCCCACCCAGACCTCCACCGCGTGGGTGATGCGGTCGTCCTGCAGGTCGATAGTCAACCCCGCCTGCGGCTCGCCATCGACCTGCATGCGGGAGGGCTCGTCCCCGCTCGCGTGCTGCACGTGGATCGCGTACTCGGTGTCGCGGTAGCGGTAGCGCAGGCGGAACCCGGGCCATTCCGCCGGCAGCAGCGGGGCGATGTGCAGGCGGTCGGCTTCGCGGCGCACGCCGAGCAGCGACTCCACCATCAACCGGTACATCCAGCCTGACGAGCCGGTGTACCAGGTCCAGCCGCCGCGACCGACATGCGGCGCGACCGCGTAGACGTCGGCGGCCATGACATACGGCTCGACCTTGTAGACCGCCACGCCCTCGGCGCTGTCGCCGTGGCTGACCGGGCTGATCATCCGCATCAGTTCCCACGCGCGGGCGGTGTCGCCCATCTGCGCGAACGCCATCGTCGCCCAGACCGCGGAATGGGTGTACTGGCCACCGTTCTCGCGCACGCCGGGCACGTAGCCGCGGATGTAGCCGGGGTCCTGCGGGGTCTTGTCAAACGGCGGGTCCAGCAACTGGATCAGGCCCGCATCGCGACGCACCAGGTAGCGATCCAGCGACGCCATCGCCTGGCGCGTGCGGGCCGGGTCGCCGGCGCCGGACAGCACCGCCCAGCTCTGCGAGATCGAGTCGATCCGGCATTCGTCGCTGCGGCTGGAGCCCAGCGGCGCGCCGTTGTCGAACCACGCGCGCCGGTACCAGTCGCCGTCCCAGGCGTGCTGTTCGAGGTTCTGCCGCAACTGCTCGGCGGCCTCCAGGCAATGCTCGGCGAAGGCCTCGTCGCGATGCCCGCGGGCCACCGCGCTGAAGCGGATCAGCACGTCGTACAGGAAGAATCCCAGCCAGACGCTTTCGCCCCTGCCGCGCTCGCCGACCCGGTTCATACCGTCGTTCCAGTCGCCGGTGGCGATCAGCGGCAGGCCGCGTTCGCCGACCAGTTCCAGCCCGCGCTTGAGCGAGCGCACGCAGTGCTGGTACAGGCTCTGGCGCAGCATCGAGCGCATCGGCAGGTCGTAGTAGGACTCCTCGTCCGGGCCGACCGGCCGGCCCTCGATGTAGGCCACCAGCTCGTCGAGCACACCGGCGTCGCCGGTGGCTTCCACATACCGGCAGGTCGCCAGCGGCAACCACAGGTAATCGTCGGAGCACCGTGTGCGCACGCCGCGATCCAGCGGCGGGTGCCACCAGTGCAGCACGTCGCCCTCGGGGAACTGGTGCGCGGCGCTGAGCAGCAGATGGCCGCGTACCAGCGCCGGTTCGGCGTGCACCATCGCCATCGAGTCCTGCAGCTGATCGCGGAAACCGTAGGCGCCGCCGGACTGGTAATAGCCGCTGCGCGCCATGAAGCGGCAGGCGATCGTCTGGTACATCAGCCAGCCGTTCGCCAGCACGTCGAAGCCGGGCTCCGGGGTTTCCACCTTGATCGTGCCCAGCGTGCGCGACCAGTGCATGCGCACCGCGTCCAGCGCGTCGTGGGCCGCGTCCACGCCGCGGCAGGCGCGCGCCAGCGACACCGCCTCGCCCCAGTCACGGCCCATGCCGAGCCGGAACACGGTTTCACTGGTTTGGCCGACATCCAGATCCAGCATCACCTGGATCGCCGCGCACGGATCCAGGCCCGTGCCGAGCTGCCCCGACAGGTGCTCGCGCAACAACGCGGCGGGCTGTCGCAGGCTGCCGTTGCGGCCGATGAAGTCGACACGGTCGCCGGTCACGCTGCGGTCGCGGGCATCGGTATCGAAGAACGCGACCCGGCCCTCGAACTCGGTGTTGTAGGCGTTGCGCGCGGTCAGCACGCCGCTGTCGCCATCGACCTCGGTGACCACGTGCATCCGGGTCCGGGCCTGCAGGTCGCCGAGGATCCATTCCACATAGCCGGTGGCGCTCAGCCGCCGCGGGCGACCGGAGCGGTTGGCCAGCTTGAGCACGCTGTACTTCACCGCATCCTGCAGGCCCACGTAGATCCACAGCTCGCTGGCGATGCCGTCCTCGACATGCTCGTAGACGCTGTAGCCGAACCCGTGGCGGGTGCGGTAGCTGCCGGTGCCGCGACGGGGCAGCGGCATGGGCGACCACAGATGGCCGGTGTCCTCGTCGCGCAGGTAGAACGCCTCGCCCGCCGTGTCGCTGACCGGGTCGTTGTGCCATGGCGTCAGGCGGAACTCGTGCGCGTTCTCGCCCCAGGTGTAGCCCGGCGAGCTCTCGCTCACCACGCAGCCGAACTCCGCGTTCGCCAGCACGTTCGACCACGGCGCCGGCGTAGTCTTCCCGTCGTCCAGGTCGATCACGTACTCGCGGCCATCGGGGGAGAAGCCACCGATGCCGTTGCCGAGGATGCGCTCCGGGGCGGCCGCATCGAACGGCCAGGAGTCGTGCGGCGAAGCTGTGGCACCGGCTGCCGCCTCGCCATCGCCCTCGCCTTCGCGCGGCATCAGCTCGTACTGCACCGGCGCGGGCAGCAGCAGCGGCACCGCCGGCAGCGGCGGGGAACGGCGGCCCAGCTGCTCGTGCAGGTTGCCGCGCGCATCGCTGAGCACGACCCGCGCGACCGCCTGCATCAGGATGCGGTCTTCCTGCGATATCTGGTGGGTCGGGCGCACGAAAATGCCACCCGGGCGGTCGATCACGTGGGCTTCCAGACCGGCCGCGATCAGGCCCATGATCTGGTCCTGCAGTTGCTGGCGGTAACCGGCCTGGTCCTCGTTCCAGATCACCAGGTCGACCGCCAGTCCCTTCAGCCGCCAGTACGCATGCGCCTGCACAAGCTGGCGCACCAGCTCGATGTTGGCGGCGTCGGCGATCTGCAGCAGGACCACCGGATGGTCGCCCGACACCGCCTGCCCCCACAGGCCCGACTGGCCGCGCCGGTTCTGCCGCAGCAGGGTCGAGTCGGCCCGCAGGGCGGGGTTCGCATACAGCACCAGACCGGCCAGGCGCTCGTACAGCTGGGCGTCGGCCTGGGTCGCGTTGATCTGGTTGCGCACGACCTGGCTGTGCGTCCACGCCAGGTCGAACACGCGGTCGGCCAGACGGCGGTCGCGGTACTTGTCGATCAGGCCTGCGCAGGATTCGTGCGAGGTGCCCACGCCGGTGACCATGTCGATGCTGGCCATCTGCCCCGGCGCCAGGGTGACCCGGCAACGCACCGCGACGATGGGATCGAGCACCGAGCCGTCGCTGTCCGACAGCGCGGCGGTGGCCGTCATCGCCAGCGGCCGCTGCAGGTCGTTGCCGCGGCCGACGAAGCGCGCGCGGTCGGTCTCGTAGGAGATCGCATCCACGTCCGCGTCGTGCACCGCCAGCAGGTGGAACATCCACGGCGACACCTCGTCATGCCCGCGCGGACGGCGGGTGCAGATGATCGCCTGCTTGTCGCGCAGCAGTTCGGTCTGCACGAACAGGTTGCTGAAGGCGGGGTGCAATTCATCGGCGATCGCCGGGGCCAGCACCACCTCGGCATAGCTGGTGATCTCGATGCTGCGCGCCACGCCGGAGCGGTTGGTGATGCGCAGGCGGCGCAACTCGATGTCGTCCTCGGGCGAGACCGCGATCTCGGTGTGCATGTCGAAGTCGCGCTTGCGCCCGCGGTACTCGGCCTTCGCGTCCGAGAAGATCGCCTCGTAACCATCCACCGGCACCAGGCACGGCTGGAACGCGGTCGACCAGAACTCGCCATCGTCCAGGTCGCGCAGGTAGCAGAAGCTGCCCCAGTTGTCGCGGGTGCCGTCCTCGCGCCAGCGCGTCACGGCCATCTCGTTGGTCCGGCTGTAACCGCCGCCGGCCCCGCTGACCATCACGTGGTACCGGCCATTGGAGAGGATCTGCACCGCGGGCCGCAGCAGGCCGGGGTCGCGGAAGATCCGCAGCTCGATCTCGCCGGCTTCCGAGCGACGTCCGGCACTGGCCACTTCCGCCGCGTGCGGGTGCAGCAACCCGGTGCGCGGAATGCGCTCCTGCAGCAGCAACGAGGTGGCCTGGAACTCGGGGTCGGCCATGAACCGCTTCTGCATCGGCTGGTCGCACAGCAGGTAGGCCAGCGCCAGCAGGCCCATGCCCTGGTGATGGACCATGAACGAGCGGATGACCGCGTGCTCCTGTCCGGGCGGCAACCGCGCTGCGGTGTAATCGATCGCCTCGTACAGCCCGAACCGGCCGCCGAAGCCCTTGCGCGTCAGCCGCTGCAGGTTCTCGCAGGCCGCCTCGGGCGCGACCATCAGCGCCATCATGCTGGCGTACGGCGCGATCACCAGATCCTGCGCGAGGCCACGTTTCAGACCCAGCCCGGGCACACCGAACGCGCGGTACTGGTAGTTCATCCGCGCATCGAACAACTGGTAGCCCGACTCGGACATGCCCCACGGGACATTGCGCTGCCGGCCGTACTCGATATGCCGCTCCACGCTGTTGCGCGCGGTCTGGTCGAGCAGCGTGCCGCGGTAGCTGGGCATCACCAGCTGCGGCATCAGGTACTCGAACATCGATCCGCTCCACGACAGCAGGGTCGGCTCGCCATCGACCTCGGTCAGCAGCCGGCCCAGCGCGAACCAGGTCTCCTGCGGCAACTGCCCCTGGGCGATGGTGACGAAACTGCACAGGCGCGCCTCCGACGCGAGCAGGTCGTAGAACCCCTGGTCGCAACGGTGCTCCTCGGCGTTGTAGCCGATCGCCAGCAGGCGCCGCGCCGGGTCGTAGAGGAAGCCGAAATCGAACTGCGCGCACTGGCCGGCGACATGCGCCAGACGGGCCAGCTCGACGATGCGTTCCTGCGCGCGCTCGGCCGCGACCGAGACCGTGCCCGCAGCCAACTGCCGCAGCGTCGGAATGCCTTGCAATTGGATGCCTTGCGGCGGGTTGGACGCGTTGGGCGGGGCATCGCCCGCCCCGGCGACATCCAGCCACGGTGCCAGCCACACCAGTTCCTCGTGCACGGCCGCACACTGCTCGTGCAGCGCGCGCGCCCAGTGCGCCATCTCTCCAGTCTCTTCCGCATCCGCACTGGCCACGTGTTCGTGGATGGTCTGGGCCAGCGCCTGCAACCGCCCGAACACCGCCACAGCCCGGTCCGGATGGAGCGGCGGATCCGCCAGCGCCGCATCGAGTTCGGCCTGGAAGCCGGTGACCGCCTCACCCGCCGGCAATCCGCCGGCCGATTCGCGCAACACGTCCAGGGTGTCCGCCAGCCCTTGCAGCGCGGCAGGCGACAACAACGGCGCGTCCGCCAGCGCCAGCAGGCCCTGCCGCAACGTCAGCAGGTGGCCGGCGAGGTTGCCGCTGTCGACCGTGGACACGTAATGCGGCGGCAGCGGCTGCAGGGTCTGGGTGTCGTACCAGTTGAAGAAGTGGCCGCGGTAACGCGGCAGCGCCTCCATCGTGCGCAGCGTGTTGCCGCAGCGCGCCATCACCGTGCCGACCGTCGCGTAGCCGAAATCCCAGGCGGCCAGATCCGCCAGCAGGGACAGGCCGATGTTGGTCGGCGAAGTGCGGCGGGCAACGATCAGCGTCGGATGCTCCTGCACGTTGTCCGGCGGCAGCCAGTGGTCGTCGCGGGTGACGTGGGTTTCAAAATACGCCCACGTCCGCCGCGCCAGACGTCGCAGGAACCGCATCTGGTCGCGCGACAGGGCCGCCACCTCGTCCACGCGCGGACGGCCCAGCCACCACATCAGCCACGGCGAGACGAACCACGACGCCAGCACCGGCAGCGCGACCGCCAGCGCGACCGGGCGCACGACTGCCAGCGCGATGCCGACCACCAGCGCGAACACCGGCGCCGACCACATCCCACGCAGCGATGCCCACATGCCGTCGCCGAGCGTGCGCTCCACCTCGCTGGACGGATTCCATTGCAGCAGGCGCCTCCGCCACAGCAGCCGCCACCACGTCCGCACGACCGCGCCCAGACTGAACACCGCCTCGTAGGGCAGGCAGGCCAGGGTCAACGGCGCGTGGACGAAATTGCGCAGCGTCGCCGCCAGCGCATGACGCAGGTGCGCGCGCAGCGACAGGTCGGGCGGGCGGCGGACGAAGTCCACCATCGAGGCCAGCAGCGGCGGTATCAGCAGGATCGACAACACCCACAGCGTCCAGGCCAGCGGCTGGGGCGCCAGCCACCAGCCCAGCACCAGCAACGCGGTGATCGCGGCCGGCACCAGGCTGCGACGCAGGTTGTCGACCAGCTTGCCGCGCGACAGCATCGACAGCGGGTTGCGCTCGAAACGTCCGTCCGCCCGCCGTACCCATGGCAGCAGCCACGGCAGCAGCTGCCAGTCACCGCGGATCCAGCGGTGCCGGCGCTTCACGTCCACCGCATACCGCGACGGGTAGTCCTCGTACAACTGCACGTCGCTGACCACGCCCGCGCGGGCATAGCAGCCTTCCAGCAGGTCGTGGCTGAGCACGCGATTGGGCGGAATGCGCTCGTCGAGCGCGGCATCGAACGCGTCGATGTC
>DATJBR010000145.1:0-4939 GCA_035515255.1 Lysobacter sp.
GGCACCGAACCGGAGGTATCGGCGTTGCTGTTGCCCGCCGCCACGACCACCGTGGTCCCGCGGCTGACCGCGCCGTTGATCGCGTTCTGGTACGTCGTCGAACAGCTGCCGCCGCCGCCCAGGCTCATGTTGATGACCTCGGCCGGGTTGGCATTGACCGGCACGCCACTGACACTGCCGCCGGAGGCCCAGATGATGCCGTCGGCGATGTCGGAGGTGTAGCCACCGCACTTGCCGAGCACGCGCACCGGGACGACCTTCGCGCTGTGCGCTACCCCCGCCACGCCCTTGCCGTTGTTGGTGACCGCCGCGATGGTGCCGGTGACGTGGCTGCCATGCCAGCTGGAACCCGATGCGGAGTGGCTGCCGCCGCATTCGTTCGCTGCCACCCAGTCGCCTTCATCGTTCGGATTGGAATCGCGGCCGTTGCCGTCGCGCGCCATGCCCGAATCACTGATGAAGTCGTAGCCCGGCAGGATGTTGGCATTCAGATCGCTGTGGTTGGTGATGCCGGTATCGAGCACCGCGACCACCACCCCCGTGCCCTTGCTGACGTCCCACGCCTCGTTGGCCTTGATGCCACCGGCGGCCTCGAAATAGTGCCACTGGTTGCTGGCGTAGTAGGTGTCATTCGGGGTCATGGCCGGCTTCATCAGCTGGTCGACCTCGACGTATTCCACATCCGGATCCGCAGCGATCTGCCGCATCAGTGCAGCCGCCTCCACCTGGTCCAGCCGGCGACTGCTGCGCACCACGTCGGCACCGGAACCCATGCGGCGGAGTCTCTGCAGACCCAGCGCCTTGCCGGCCCGGGCGGAAGTGGCGGCCCCATCCAGCGAGCGTTGCGCGATGGCGGCGTTGGTCTGCTGGGCACTGCCGTCGCGGTATTTCACGATGAAGCGGTCGTGGGTCTGGCCCGGCTGCAGGGTCGACAGGTTGGCAGTGCCATCGCCGGCAGCGAACGCCGGAGCCGTGGCGGCCAGCGCCACGGCGGTGGCAAGTGCGAGGGCATGCCTGCGCATGCTGGAAGGTGTGGACATGGTGGTATTACCCCGATTGGTGTGTCGTGACTTGGGTCTTCGGAAAGCCCCGGTCCCGTTGACCTGCCATGGTGTTGCAACCAGTCGCCCCCCTTTTCGACACTGGCCTCCATCACCGGTCCACGGCCGAAGCCAGGCGGATGGCCGTGGGCACGGCCTTCCTTGATGTGCCCACGACCCGGACTTCGCTGCGCCAGCATTCCTTGCCATCACGTTGCTTGCGATGCCCTTTCTTGCAATGCGCGTTTCGCCGCATCCGTCCGCGATCCCGTCCGTGTGAACGACTCGGCTCGGCGAAACACCCGATAGATTTACGGACAATACCGGGGCACAACCTCTGCGGATCGCTCAAATTTTTCTCAAATCGAGATCAAACCGGGACCTGCATCACTTATTCTTCCCGCTGATCGCGGCTCGGGCTGCTGTATACAAGGAAGGTTCGGGCAAACGGAGGTGCGCGGGCGTCTGTGACCCCGGCAACAATCATCGATACGACCAGCACGGAACCGACCGGGCCAATCCACGCGCCGGCCGAAAGTCCATGGCCTCCACATACCCGGCGGCTCCAGGTGGACGACCTGACCATCGACCTGTGGTATCGCCAGCTCGCCAGCCCCGGGCAGACGGTCGAATTGCCGCAGCGCGTGTTCGACCTGTTGCTGCTGTTTCTCGCCCGGCCCCACACCCTGCATACCCGCGCGGCGCTGCTCGAACGGATCTGGCCCGGCGTCGTGGTCGAGGACGCCAACCTGTCGCAAAGCATCTGGATGCTGCGCAAGGCGCTGGGGGGGCCGCGCAGACAATGGGTCCGCACATTGGCCAAAAGCGGGTACGTGTTCGAACCGCCCGCGCCGATCCTGCCGCTGGCAGTCGATGACATTGGAGCGGCTGGCATCCCGGGCGGCACCTCGACCGACACCCCTGGCGACCCGGCACGCGACCCCGCAGGCCTCGACACCGAGCAGACCGATGCGGTCGAAGTCGGCGTGGATGCCGGGATCGATACCGATATCGGCGTGCCGGAATGTCCCGCCATCGACCCGGCTGCGACCCGATCTGGCAACCTCGGTGCGACTGCTGGCAACGACACCGCCCCCGCGGTACCGGGGGCGACGACATCGACAACGGCCCTCCCTTCCCGTGCCGATCGCCCATCAGGCAAACATCGAGTCCTCCTCCTCGCCGCCATGGCTTTGAGTGCGGTGGCGCTGGGCATCACAGCGCTGTTTTTTGGCGCGAAGCCGCCAACCTCGCAGCTTCCGGCGGTCGCGCCGGTGGCGGTCGCGCTGATCGATGTGGGCAACCACAACGACGACGAGGCGCGCTGGCCGGCTACCCTGCTGCGCGCCTGGTTGGGGTGGAAGCTGGACGCGCTGCCGGAAGTGGTCGTTCTGACCGAGGCGCACCTGGCGGCCGATACCGCTGCGCTGTCGCCGAACATCGTGCTGCTGAGTGCCGGCCAGGCAACCGATGCGCCGGACCAGCGCTTCGTGCGCGCGCGCTTCGATGGCGCCGATGGCAGCCGCCAGATCGAGTTGCGCGGCAGCACTGCGCAGGTGCCACAGCTGGTGGATGAGCTGTCCCGGCAGGTGCTGGCGGAACTGGTTCCGGCGCGCCGCGACGAACCCTGGCCGGCGCTGTCGTTGGATGCCGGCGCGGCGCGCGAGTACGCCCGGGCCTACGAGGCCTACAGCCAGCGCGATATGTCCGCCAGCGCAACGGAACTGGCGGCGGTACTGGCACAGGCACCGCAGTTCGGCCTGGCGCACCTGCAACTGGCGATGTCGCTGGCCCGGCTCGGCCAGGCCAGTCCGGCGATGACCCACATGCAGCGTGCACGCGAACTGCTGTCGCCGTTGTCCGCGGACGTGGGGCGGGTGATGGACGCGATGCAGCTGTCGATCGATCCGCAGCGCCGTGCCGAGACGGCGACCGCGTTCAGCGACCTCGCGGCGCAGTACCCGCAGAACCTCTCCTACCGGCTTGAGCAGTCCCGGTACCAACTCCGCGCCGGCGACCCCGAAGCCGCGCTGGCCACCTTGTCGCGCGCCGACTGGGAAACCCAACCGGTGGGTGTGCGCATCCAGTGGCTGGTGGCGCTGGCCGAGATCGAGATGGCGCGGATCAACCCGGACGCGGTGCGCCTGCACGCCGTCGAAGCCGAACGGCTGGCCCGCACCGCAGGCAAGGGCTGGGAGCGCGAGCGCGCCACCGCCTTGCTGCTCAAGGCACAGTCCGACGCCTACCAGTGGGGCGAGCAGGCCGACCGGTCGCAGTTCGATGAAGCTGCCCGACTGTTTGCCGAAGCGGGCGCTGACATCGACGCGCTGCACGCAAAGGTCACCGCCGAACTGTCCCTGCCACCTGCGGGCCCGTCGGCGCAGCTGGACAGCCTGCTTGCCCAGAGCCGCGCCGGCGGCTACCGCGGCATGGAAATCCAGCTGCTGCGCCGGGTCGCGTTCCAGCACTTCAACGCCGGCGACCTGGCCGAATACCGCAAGCGCCTTGAGCAGGCACTCGCCTGCGCCGTCCATTCCGGTGACGCGGTCGCGCAGCTGTCGCTGGATGTCTCCCTGCTCAACGAAGACCTGATGGTCGGCCGCTTCCACAGCGCGGAAGAGCGCATCCGGCGCATCCGAAAGGGCAATCTGAAAGGCGATCTGGCAACCTGGCTGGACCAGTTCGAGGCGTTCACCCTGAGCATCAACGGCGACTATGCCGGGGCGTTGCAGGCGCTGGACCAGACCGCGCAGCGGCTGGCCCGGGAAGGCCGGCCGCCACTGCCGGCGGTCACCACGGCCCGACTGGCGTGCGTGCGCGCCGACAGCCTGTTGTCGCTGGGGAAACTGCAGCAGGCCCGTCAACAACTGGCCGATTGTGCGGACACCACCCAGCCGTTCATGCGCGACCAGGCGGAGGACCTTGGCACGGCGATCGACCTGCTCGCCGGCGACACCGCATCGGCATTGCCACGACTGCGCGCCCGAAACGCCCGGATACAGGCCATGCCCGATGCGCCCGAGCGCTGGATGGTGGCGCTGCAGAACGGCTACCAGCTGGCCCGTGCCGGTCGACTCGGCGACGCTGAACGTCTGTACGCGACCACCCGCGCGTCCCTGCAAAGGAGCGGTTACGACTGGCTGCTGGCCGATGCCGAGATCGGCCTGGCCGAGGTCGCGACCGCACGCGGCCAGTGGCCGCAGGCACGCCGGCTGGCGGATGCCGCGCGGCGACGCTTGCCGGACGACGGCATCTGGCTGCAGTCGCAGCGGCTGGACCAGGTCGCGATCCTGGCCGCACTGGCCGACGGCCAACGGGATCGCGCCCACTCGCTGTTCGCGGCCACCCATGCCCGCGCACACGCCCTGGGCGATGTCGCCGTGCAGATGGAGCTCCACAGCCTGATGGCGATCGCCGGCTTTCCCGATGACCCCTTGCTGGCCGACTGCGATACGAACGCACGCGCCGCCCAGATCGCCGCCACCGGCATGCGCGGCGCGACGGTGGACTGGCTGGCCCGCGCACTGCCGCACGTCGACGGCCGACCGACCCTGGAAGCGGTCGCGTTCGACCACCGTGACGCGACCAGGTGAGCCATACCAGCCGCAGCAATCGGCTGCTGCAGGAGCGGCGTGAGCCGCGAACGCGCAGAACCAGCGGCGGCGAAGCGCTTCCATAGGCCGAGCGCTTTATGCCATGTGGTCTCGTCGTCCTGCCGCCCATCGCAGGTAATCGCCCATCGACTCTGGCAAAGATGGACAGATCGCGGCTGAAGCCGCCCCTATGCCCAGGCCCGGAATTCCACCGCGAGCCGATGAAACAAACGATTTACGGACTCTGCCTACAATCGCGCCATGACAACCCCCACCCATTCCGCCGACATCGCAATCATCGGCGGC
>DATJBR010000146.1:0-7169 GCA_035515255.1 Lysobacter sp.
CTGCGACTGCATTACGTCAACGAAGGCCCAGTGCCGCTGGAGACCGGCGGCGGCATGTGGAACGCGCTGGACCTGCTCGGCCGCGATGCGCCGTTTGTCGCGATCAACGGCGACATCTGGACCGACCATGACTTCGCGACCCTGCCGCAGGAACCTGCCGAAGACGCATACTTGGTGCTGGTCGACAACCCGTCACACCATCCAGCCGGCGATTTCGCCCTGGATTCAAAAGGCCTGCTGCACGACGAAGGCGACATCCGGCTGACCTTCTCCGGCATCGGCGTGTACCGACCGTCGCTGTTCGATGACTGGAGCACGGTCATTGGCAACGCCGATGGCGCCAGCGATACGCCGCCACGATTCAAACTCGCCCCGTTGCTGCGCGCGGCGATGGCACGCGGTACGGTCACCGGCGCGCATCACCGCGGTCGCTGGACCGACGTCGGCACCCCGCAACGGCTGGCTGAACTTGACGATGCGCTGCGCAAGAAGGCGACTTCGGGTGTGGAGAGCTGAAGGCGGCCCCGGAACGTTTCCGTAGCCAAAGCGCTGACGCCGCTGCTTTTAACGCCCTTGCCCGCTATTTCTCAGCCGCTGCCCAGCACCTGCCGCAAGAAGGGTACGGTGATCCGCCGCTGCGCCGCCAGCGACGCTCGATCCAGCCGGTCCAGCAACGCGGTCAGTCCGGCCAGGTCGCGGTCGACGCGCTTGAGCAGCCAGTCCAGCGCGGCCTCTTCCAGCACCCAGCCACGCCGGCGGGCGCGTTGCCGCAGCACTTCGCGACGGCCTTCGTCATCCAATGGCTGCAAGACGATGCGGCTGCATTGCGACAACCGCGAACGCAGGTCGGGCAGGTCCAGCCCGAGGGCATCGGGCTTGCTGCGGGCGGCATAGACGATCCGGCCACCGGCGGCGCGGGCGCGGTTGTGCGCATCGAACAACGCCACCTCGTCATCGCGTCGCCCGGCGACCGCGTCGATGCCGTCCAGGGCGATCACGTCGTTGCCTTCCAGCGCTTCCAGCGCATCGCGCATCCGGCCGACGGCGGCGACCAGCGGCAGATAGGCGGCACGACGGCCGGCGGCCTCGGTCGCCGCGCACGTCGCCAGCAGCAGATGGGTCTTGCCGACCCCGGCCGGACCGGCGAGGTACAGCCAGTCGTCGCCCGCCTGGCCTCGATCGACACCTTCGGCCAATGCGCCCAACTGCGCCAACACGCCGGCCGGCGCGCCCACGTAGGTATCCAGCCGCTGGTCGGCCGGGTAGCGCAGCGCCAAAGGCAACTGCGGCACACCCGAGGCAGGCAGGGACGGCCCATCTGTCCGTTGCGGATCTGGACGTACGGGCTTCACTCGTCCTCCGGCTCCAGCGGATACGGCCGCACCGGCGGAAAACCCTCGCGCAACACGATTCCCGGGGACTCGCCCGCATACAGGCGACTGCGGGTGTAGCGCTCCTCGGCATAACGCAGCAGCACGTTGGCCACCGCCGCGCACGGCAGCGCTATCAGCATCCCCAGGAAGCCGAACAACTGGCCACCGGCAAGCACCGCGAAGATCACCGCCACCGGGTGCAGGCCGATACGGTCACCGACCAGCTTCGGTGTCAGCCAGTAGCTTTCCACCAGTTGGCCCACGCCGAACACCACCAGCACGGCCGCGACGTGTTGCCAGTCGCCGTACTGGAACAGCGCGGCGATGACGCCCAGCACCAGCACCGTGGCCGGGCCGACGTAAGGCACGAAGGTCAACAGGCCGCCGATGATGCCGATCAGGATGCCCAGATCCAGACCCACGCCCCACAGGCCGACCGCATAGATCACGCCCAACGCCAGCATCACCAGGAACTGCCCGCGCATGAAGCCGCCCAGCACGTCGCTGGACTGCGTCGCCAGCCGGGTCACCGTCACCAGATGATCCCGCGGCACGAGCGAAGCCACCCGCGCCACCAGCAGGTCCCAGTCACGCAGGGCGAAGAACGTGACCACCGGCAGCAACGCGATATTGGCGGCCAGCCCGATCAGGGCGAACCCGGAGCGCGACATGTAACCCAACAGCGAGCTGGCAAACCCGCCCGCGCTTTCCCAGTTGCTGCGCACCAGTTCGATCAAGTGGTTGAGGTCGAGTCGACTGGTGATTTCCAGCCCGGTCCTGCCCTCCACCCACGGCAATACCGTGCCAATGAACCAGTGCTGGTACTTGGGCACCGCCGCTATGAGCGTGCTGATCTGCCCCTGGATCATCGGTACCAGCAGCAACAGCCCCAGCACCACCAGCAGGCTCATCGCAGTGAATACCAGTACCACCGCGACGTTGCGCGACCGGCCCGCGCGCTCCAGCCGATCGACCAGCGGGTCGCCCAGCCAGCCCAGCAAGGCGCCCAGCACGAACGGGCTCAATACCGGCGCGAGCAGCCACAGCAACCAGCACAGGAACAATCCCAGCGCCGCCCACTGCAACCGGCGCAGGAAGCGGGCGATGTCCTGCAGGGGATGGGGATGATCCATCACAGCAACCGGTACACGGGGCTGCTACCTGGGGCGTCGGCAGGCACGTCGCCGGTCACCGGTATCGACGGGTCGGCCGGCAGGTCGCCTCCGACCAGCACGTTGCCCGCATCAACCATCAACCTGAAGCCCGACAGGCCCGACAGCAGATCCAGATCGAACTCCAGCCGTTGCGGCGTCGCCCGCACCGGCGTTATCCCGCGGACCACCGCGAGCCCCTGCAGATAGCCCGACAGGCGCACGTAGTCGTCGGCGCTGTGCAGGCCGGTGAACGCCACCCGGTAGGTGCCGGCCGGGCCGGTTTCCGGTCGTTTGGCGTAACGTTTCATCAGCGCGTCGGCAGCGCCGTCCGCACCCGTCGCCATGAGCTGCCTGGCGTTGGCACCGCTCTCCGACCAGCGCGACAGCACCTTGCCGTTGTCGACGAAGATCCAGTCGGCCTTCCAGCCGCTGCCATCGCGATACAGCTTGCCGACCAGTTGCATCGGCGGGCTGTATCGCTGCGAGGCACGCGCCACCGCGGCGGTATCGCCACGCCAGATCGCACCGACCACTGCCTGCTCGGACGCGGTGCCGTTGGGCAAGCCGAGGCGGTAGCCGCGCTGCAAGGCGCGATCCAGCGTGGAGCGCGCGGCCTCCCCGTTCGGCAGGCCGACCAGGCGCGGGCCGCTGCCGTCATCGATCGCCAGCCACAACACGGGCTTCGGGCGCGGCTGCGGCCACACCGGCAAGGCCAGCGCCAGGGTCAGCGAATCGACCATCTCCTCGTTGTATCGGACCACCAGGGTGGTCTTGAAACTGGGCGCGCCGCTGGCCGACACCCCTTCGTCCTGACGGTAGTCGTAGCCCTCGACGTATTTCTCCGCCTGCCGCAACTCCTGACTCACGCCCGGCAGCGAGGCCGCACCGCGGTCGCCCGACAGCTTGCCCAGCACCTGCGCCAGACCGCGCGCAAAACCCGCCTTGCGCTCGTCGGCGCCCTGGCCGTTGACGACCACCTCGGCCGAATACGCGCCCTGCGCCGACACCCGGTCGCCTTCCACCCGCTGCGCCGCCACGCTGAAACTCGCCAGCAGCAGGCCAGCCGACCACAGCAGCGCCAACAGCCCCGGTACCGCCCGGCGACCGGGATTGCGGGATTCCGCCCTGCGGTATTCGTCGATTGCCACATCCATTGCGCGCGCCATGGTGGTTCCCGTGTACTGGATATCTGCCGAAATGGTGCCGTACCGCCGCCGACACGTCCATCGAAGCCGGCCAGTCGCCGCCATGGCTGCTAAAATTGCCGGCTTCCCGCGCCATCGAGCCTGCCGTGACCGCTCCCATTACTTCCATGACCTATCGCGACGCCGGTGTCGACATCGATGCCGGCAATGAAGTCGTCGAACGCATCAAGCCGCTGGTGAAGCGGACCTTCCGACCCGAGGTGATGGGCGGGCTGGGCGGCTTCGGCGCGCTGTTCGACCTGTCGGGCAAATACAGGGAGCCGGTACTGGTCTCCGGCACCGACGGCGTGGGCACCAAGCTCAAGCTGGCCCAGCAGTTCGGTCGCCACGACACCATCGGCATCGACCTGGTCGGCATGTGCGTCAACGACGTGCTGGTGCAGGGGGCGGAGCCGCTGTTTTTCCTCGACTACTTCGCCACCGGCAAGCTCGACATCGACACCACGGTGGCGGTGGTCGGCGGCATCGCGAAGGGCTGCGAAATGGCCGGCTGCGCGCTGATCGGCGGCGAGACCGCGGAAATGCCGGACATGTATGCGCCCGGCGAGTACGACCTGGCCGGCTTCACGGTCGGCGCGGTCGAGAAATCCGAACTGCGCGACGGCGCCCGTGTCACCGCTGGCGACGTACTGATCGGCATCGCCTCCTCGGGCCCGCATTCCAATGGCTACTCGCTGATCCGCCGTATCTTCGACCGCGCCGGCCGGCCGGACGACATCGCCCTCGACGGCGTCGCCCTGATCGATGCGCTGATGACGCCGACCGCGCTGTACGTCAAACCGGTGCTGGAACTGCTGCGCGGCGAACACGGCGATGCGATCCACGCGATGGCCCACATCACCGGCGGCGGCCTGAGCGAGAACATCGTGCGCGTCGTGCCCGACGGCCTGGGCGTGCAGATCGAAGCCTCGGCGATCGTCCTGCCACCGGTGTTCGACTGGCTCCAGCGCGAAGGCGCGGTCGCCGACAGCGAGATGTGGCGCACGTTCAACTGCGGCATCGGCTTCGTGCTGGTGGTACCGCAGGCCGACGTCGCCGCCATCGAATCCGAACTCGATCGC
Organism: Lysobacter sp.; assembly: GCA_035515255.1. Lineage (GTDB taxonomy): Bacteria > Pseudomonadota > Gammaproteobacteria > Xanthomonadales > Xanthomonadaceae > Novilysobacter. The sequence goes on from DATJBR010000146.1 coordinate 4,794, forward strand.
GTCGCACTGGCCCACCGCCGGATCGGCGAAGTGGTGCCGGCCACGGCCGGGCGCGTGCGGATCGGCTGACCTTTACCGCCGGCAATTCCCATGCCTTCCGCCCTTCGGATCGCCGTGCTCGCCTCCGGGCGCGGCAGCAACCTGCAGGCGATCCTGGACGCGATCGCCAGCGGCGACCTGGCCGCCGAGGTCGTCGGTGTATTTTCCGACCGGCCCAAGGCGTTCGCGCTGGAGCGGGCCCGCGCGGCCGAGCTGCCGGCGAAAGCCATCGAACCGCGCAAATTCGCCGACCGGGCGACCTTCGACGAGCACCTGTTCCGCGGCATCGACGAGGCCGGGCCGGACCTGATTGTCTGCGCCGGCTATATGCGCCTGCTCAGCGAGACGGTGGTCAACCAGCGACGCGGGCGGATCATCAACATCCATCCGTCGCTGCTGCCGGCCTTCAAGGGCCTGCGCACCCACCAGCAGGCGCTGGACACCGGCGCGAGCGAGCACGGCGCCAGCGTGCACTTCGTGACCGCCGAGCTCGACGGTGGCCCGGTCATCGCCCACGCCACGGTGCCGGTGATGGCGGGTGACGATGCCGACCGGCTCGCCGAGCGGGTGCTGGCGCGCGAGCACCCACTCTTGCTGGCGACGTTGCGCCTGTTTGCCGACGGACGCGTGACGCTGGACGACTCGCACATCCGCCTCGACGGCATCGTGCTGGCGGCCCCGCTGCGTCTGGATTCAGACAACCGCCTGCATCCTTGCCTCCTCTTGCCCCACTGACCCGGTCGATATGCGCACAACCATGCCGTCTGCTTTTCTTGCCACGCTCCTTGCCCTGCTGCCGCTGGCCGCATCGGCGCAGTCGCCGACGCCCGCGCAGACCTCGACACCGGTACCGCAAGCCATCCCGGCAACCGGCGACACCGCCGAAGCCGCGTCGCCACTGGAGCCCTTCATCGCCAGCTACGTGGTCTACAAGGACGCCAAACCGCTGGGCGAGGCGACGATGCAACTGGTGCGCCAGCAACCGCCGCGCTGGCGGGTCGATCTGGTGATGCACGGCACACGCGGGCTGATGGGGTTCGCCGGCCTCAACGCCGAGCAGAGCAGCGTGTTCGACCAGATCGGCGACACCTATCGTCCACTGACCCAGGCCACGGTCAACAAGCTGCTGTTCAAGCGCAAGCAGACCGTCGGCATCTACGATTGGGCGGCCGGCGAGGTCAACTGGCAGGGCGACGTCAAGGAAAGCCATCGCCGTCCGATCGCGTTGCAGGCCGGCGATATGACCGGCCTGCTGATCAACCTCGCGGTGATCCGCGATGCCGCGCCCGGACAGACGCTGCACTATCGCTTCGTCGACGACGGCCGGATGCGCGAGCACACCTACGTCGTCGCCGACGAACTGGAAAGCATCACCGTGGCAGGCATGACCTACAACGCCATGAAGGCCACCCGCAGCAAGGACAACGAGGACACCGTCATCTGGGTGGTGAAAAACGTCCCCAGCCCGATCCGCATGCTCAAGCGCGAAAGCGGCAAGGATGTCTACGACCTTCGCCTTGTCGAATACAAAGGAGTTGACTAGATGGCCATGACCTTCGCCCCCACCATCACCCGGAGCGCCGGCAGACTGCGCGTCCTGCTGGTCGCCGCCGCACTGCTCGTCACGAGCGCTCCGGCGTTGGCGATCGAGGCCTTCACCGCCGACTACCAGGCCAGCTACATGGGCATGCAGGCCACCGGCAAGATGACCCTGGCCCCGGAAGCCGGCGACCGCTGGCGTTACACGCTGGCCATCAGCAACTCCCTGGCCAACCTTCGCCAGAGCACCGTGTTCGAGGATCACAAGGGTCAATGGCGGCCCGTCAGCAGCGAGGACTCCTCCCAGGTGCTGGTCAAACGATCCGCCAAGAACGCGGCCTACGATTGGAACAAGGGCGTGGCGACCTGGGGCGGCGACGTCAAGGCGGACCGCTCCGGGCCGATCAAGCTGAAAGCCGGCGACATGGACGCACTGCTGATCAACCTGGCGGTGATCCGCGATGCCGCGCCCGGGCAGACGCTGCACTATCGCTTCGTCGACGACGGCCGGATGCGCGAGCACACTTACGTCGTCGCCGACGAACTGGAAAGCATCACCGTGGCGGGCATCACCTACAACGCCATGAAGGCCACCCGCAGCAAGGACAACGAGGACACCGTCATCTGGGTGGTGAAAAACGTCCCCAGCCCGATCCGCATGCTCAAGCGCGAAAGCGGCAAGGATGTCTACGCCCTTCGCCTTGTCGAATACAAAGGAGTTGACTAGATGGCCGTTATTTGTCCGACCCCGACCCTTCCAAACCCAAGCCTTCCAACCTCGCGCCTCCCGCAGCCGCG
>DATJBR010000147.1:0-1883 GCA_035515255.1 Lysobacter sp.
GCGTGGGCGGCGAATGCCCGTGCCGCGCGCTCGCCGAAGCGGGCCCGCAGTTCGGTCAGATCGCGCGACTCCGCCAGCACGGCGCGCTCACCCTTACGACCGGGGGCATCCAGCAGGCGCAGGTTCGCGCGCAGATGCGGCTCCAATGCGGACTCGTCGAACTCGTCCGCCGCCACCGCGGCGCCGGTGACCTGCTGCAGGAACCGCGCCAGCACCTCGGCAAACGGCGCGTCCTCGGGACCGGGATGCGCCTCGTGGAACGCACGCGCAAAGTCTGGTGCGGGAACGAAATTGCGACGTTGTGCCTTCGGCAGGCTGCGGATCAGGGCCATCGCCTTGTCCTGCGCGAAACCCGGTGCCAGCCAGCCCAGCCGCGCCGGGTCCAGCGCATTGAGCAGGTGCAGCGGCACCGAGACGGTCATGCCGTCATCGGACGCGCCGGGCTCGAAGCGGTAGCTGACCGCAAGCCGTGCATCGCCCAGCGCGATCTCGGGTGGGAAGCGTGCGGCGTCGGTCTCGTCGCCGACCAGCAGGTCGTCCAGCGTCCATTCCAGCGCCGTCTTCTGCGGCGCCGGCAACTTGCCGTACCAGGCGTCCAGCGCCTGCGCGTTGTGGACATCCGGCGGCAGGCGCTGCAGGTACCAGTCGGCCATCCAGTCCTCGTCAACGACCAGACCGGCGCGGCGCTGTTTGGCCTCTTCCTCGCGCGCCTTGTCGAGCATCGCGAGGTTGCGCTGGAGGAACACACTGCGGGTGTTGATCTCCCCGGTCACCAGCGCATCGCGCGCGAAGATCACCCGGCTTTCTTCCGGATACAGGCCGCCGTAATGCACCGGCCGCTTCGGCGCCAGCACCAGCCCGAACAGGCTGATCTGCTCGCTGCCGACCACCCGGCCCTGCGAACGCGCCCAGCGCGGGTCGTGGTGGCGCCGCGCCAGCAGGTGGTCCAGCTCGTCGATCGCCCATTGCGGCTCGATCGAAGCATTGGTCATCGCCCAGACTTTCTCGGTGTCGAGCAGGGTCGCCGACAGCACCCACGGCGGTGGCTTGCGGATCAGCCACGAGCCGGGAAACAGCTGGAAGCGACGCCCGCGCGGGCCTTCGTAGCCGCCTGCCTTGCGGTCTCCGGCTTTTCGCTCGCCCGCCTTCTTGTCGGCAGCATTACCTGCAACCAGCTTGTTGTCGGCCGGCTGCACGCGGTGGCCGATCTGGGTCGGCAAACCGGTGAGCAGCGCGCGATGGAGGTTGGCGTAGGCAGTCGCGTCGAGCGCACGCTCTTGTTTTTGCTCGTCATTCCCGCGCAGGCGGGAATCCAGTGCCTTGGATTCAACGGCTCCGGACTCAACGGCTCCAACGTCGCTGGATTCCCGCTTACGCGGGAATGACGACGGCTTTGCTGCATCTTCTCCCGTCGTGCGCGTGCGAGAGGAACGAGCAAGCGCAGATCCGCGTTTTTCCGACGATGTCGTCGCTGGTGACGCTACGGAAGATGGCTCCGTCGCCGCGATGGCCCAGCCCAGATCGGCCGCCATCAGCTTGAGCTGGCGGTGCAGCTCGCGCCATTCGCGCATGCGCAGGAAGCCGAGGAAGTGTTTCTCGCACCAGCGCCGCAGCTGCGACTGGGTCATTTCCTCGTGCGCGGCCTGGTAGGCGTCCCACAACTTCAGGATGCCGACGAATTCGGAGCTGTAATCGACGAACTGGGCGTGCGCGTTGTCGGCCGCGGCGCGCTGGTCGGCGGGACGTTCGCGCGGGTCCTGGATGCCCAGGAACGAGGCGATCGCGAGCATCTCGCGCAGGCAGCCGCGCGCGTTGGCCGCGACCAGCATCCGCGCCAGTTTGACGTCCACCGGCATCCGCGCCATCAGGCGGCCGGTCGCCGT
>DATJBR010000148.1:0-2924 GCA_035515255.1 Lysobacter sp.
GGGTGGGCGGCGCGGAACGCGGCCACTCGTGCGGGATCCGGCTTGCCGGTGGCCGGGTCTGGCGTGCCGGCGCGGGTCTGCTCATCGAACTCGGCGGCGGTGGTGGCGCCGAAGAACGGGAAGCTGTTCATCGCCATGCGCCATTCCTGGCCGTCGTCGGCGATCAGTTGCAGCGCCATGCTGCGTACCCGCGCTTGCGGATCCAGCCCGTAGGGCGAGCCGCCGCCGATCGACATCCGGCCCAGCAGTGGCGTGCGCTGTTGCGCGAACACGCGCGCCGTCGACAGTGCCTCGCCCTCGGCACTGCCCTCGAACCAGCCCGACACGCAAACGCCCTTGGCGTGCGCGCGGCGGAATCCCGGGTACACCTGGCCATTGGCGGCCTGGATGTCATCGGTGAAGCGTGGGGCAGTGAGCCGGTCGGATGGCCACCAGCCGGCGACCCGGACAAACGCGGCCGCCAGTGCGCCAACCACGGCAGCGATGGCGAGCAGGGACAGCCAGCGCCGCGCGGGGGAGGAGGGAGGGAGCCGGGAATGGGGCATGGGGGAGGCCTGGCGGTCGGGGAGCGGTACCAGCGCGATCCTACCGGGGAAGGCGTGAGCGGTGCGGTGAATTTGCAGGAGAAAAGCATCCTGATGTCGACGCCACCCAATGACGACTCGGGTTGCGACCCGGATAATGCGTAACCCACGAACGGCGCGCCCCCATGTCTGATCGCTCCACTCCCGCCACAACGGCCTCGCCGGCCTCGTCGACCCTCGAGCCGCGCCTGCTGATCCCGCTCGCGCTGCTCACGCTCTACGTGGTCTGGGGATCCACCTACCTCGGCATCCGCTTCGCGCTGGAAAGCTATCCGCCGTTCCTGTTGGCCGGCTTGCGGTTTCTGGGCGCTGGCGTGGCGTTCTATGCGTTCCTGCGCTGGCGCGGGCACGCCACGCCGACCCGCCTGCAATGGCGCAATGCGGCGATCACCGGCCTGTTGCTGCTCGGGTTCGGCAACGGTCTGGTGTGCTTCGCACAGGAGCGGGTGAGCTCGGGCATCGCGGCGGTTGCGGTCTCCAGCATGCCGCTGTTCGCGGCGGCGTTCTCCGGCATGTACGGACAGTGGCCGACGCGCCGCGAAGCCATCGGCCTGCTGGTCGGCTTTGCCGGCGTGATCGTGCTCAACATGGGCAGTGGCCTGTCGGGCGAACGTCTGGGAGCGATCGCCCTGCTGACCGCGGCAATGTGCTGGGCGCTGGGCTCGGTCTGGAGCCGCCGCCAGGACATGCCGGTCGGTCCGATGAACACCGCGGCGCAGATGCTGTGCGCCAGCGTCGCCTTGCTTGGTGTGGGCTTTGCCAGTGGCGAAACGCTGCCGGACGCGCCGACTGTGCGCGCGACGTTGGCGCTGGTCTACCTGGCGGTGTTCGGATCGATCATCGCCTTCAGCGCGTATCTGTATGTGCTCAAGCACGCACGGCCGGCGGTGGCCACCAGTTACGCCTACGTCAACCCGCCGGTGGCGGTGATGTTCGGCGTACTGCTGGCCGGCGAACACGTGGGTCCTTATGACCTCGCCGGGATGGCCATCATCCTTGTTGGTGTAGGCGTTATCACCCTGGCCCGCCAGAGCCGCCCCGGATAATCGGCTTGCGACAAAGCGCAATGTGGTTGGCGTGGCTACCCGTGGGCGGCATCATCGAACGCTGATGTCCCCGATGAGAGAACGTGATGACGACCCAATCCCCCTATCCGATCGGCACTTCCGGCGTCCCTTGGAGCGACGCGGAGCGTGCCGAATGGCTGTCGCGGCAGACCCGCCAGCGCAGCTATGAAGCGGATGTCCTGGGCAAGATCGAAGGCTTGCGTCCGCGCTTCGACGTAGTGCAGTACGGACAGCTGGACTATGCCCCCGAGACCTACCCGCTGTTCGCGATCAAGAGCCGCGACTGGCGCGACGACTTGCCGGTCGCGCTGGTCACTGGCGGCGTGCACGGTTACGAAACCAGCGGTGTGCACGGTGCCCTGCAGTTTGTGGACCAGCATGCGGCGGACTACGAAGGGCGGGTCAATCTGCTGGTCGCGCCGTGCGTCAGCCCGTGGGCCTACGAGCGCATCCATCGCTGGAACCCGCACGCGGTCGATCCGAACCGATCGTTCCGCGAGGACAGCCCGGCGGAAGAATCGGCGGCGCTCATGCGTCTGGTCGCGCCATTCAATGATCGCGTGCTGGTGCATATCGACCTGCATGAAACCACCGATACCGACGAGTCCGAGTTCCGCCCCGCACTGGCGGCGCGCGACGGCAAGCCCGACGTGCCGGGTGAGATTCCCGACGGTTTCTATCTGGTCGACGACAGCGAAAACCCGCAGCCCGGGTTCCAGCAGGCCATCATCGCGGCGGTCGCCGAGGTCACCCACATCGCTCCGGCGGATGCCGATGGCGAGATCATCGGCTCGCCGATGGTGGCGCCGGGAGTGATCGAATACGCGCTCAAGCCGCTGGGCCTGTGCGCCGGCATTACCAACGCGCGCTACAAGACCACCACCGAGGTCTACCCGGACAGTCCACGCGCCACCGCAGAACAATGCAATGCCGCGCAAGTGGCCGCGGTGCGCGCGGCGATCGATTTTGCATTGGCGCACAGTGGCTGAACGCAGGTAACGCTTCGGGCCGGGGTCATTGATGCCATGAACGGGCGCAGGCCTGGAACGGATCGAGGCCGATCCATCCGATAACGGCAGTCGGGCAGAGCGGTCGCACTGTCCGCTCCCGGTTGCACTGCACGTTGATCCTGAGATGGGAGTTCACAGCTCCACCATGCAGGACCAAATCATGACCAACGCGACGATCCATCAAGGCAGCTGCATGTGCGGCGCCGTCCAGCTCAAGGTCACCGGGGCGCCCGAGGCCATGGGGTACTGCCATTGCGGGTCGT
>DATJBR010000149.1:0-19556 GCA_035515255.1 Lysobacter sp.
CTGCTTGGAATCGTCCAGACCGTTGATCGGCGTGCGGCCCGGACCGAGCACCACGGCGGCGACCGTGACCGGCCCGGCCAGCGGCCCGCGTCCGGCTTCGTCCACGCCGGCGATGCGTTGCGCGTCCGGGGCCGGGTCGAGATCGAGTGCGAACTGGCTGGCGGGGTCAGTCATGCGTCCGGGGCGCGGCGTTGGATACGAGATCGACAACGGCCTGCGCGGCCTGGGCCGAGGCATCGCACCGCAGTTGCTGGTGCAAGGCCAGGAAGCGCGGCTGCAGGGCCTTGCTGGCGGCCTCATCGTGCAACCAGCCCAGGGTGGCCGACGCCAGTTTTTCCGGCGTGCAGTCGTGCTGCATCAACTCGGGCACCACGGCCTGCCCGGCCAGCACGTTCGGCAGTGCGTAGTGGTCGACCTTGAGCATGCCCAGGCCCTTCACCAGCCGGTAGGTCAGCGGCGACACCCTGTAGGCCACGACCATCGGCCGCTTGGCCAGCATCGCCTCCAGGGTGGCGGTACCGGAGGCCAGCAGGATGACGTCGCTGGCGATCATCACTGTGCGTGCGCGGCCGTCGATCACCCGCAGTGCGGTGTGCAATGCAGTGGCGTCGGGATGGGCTGCCAGGACCCGATCGAACGCAGTGCGGGCGTGGGCGTTCGCCATTGGTGCGACGACCTGCAGGCCAGGTTCGGCCGCAAGCACGCGGGCGGCCGCAGCGAGGAAGTCGGCAGCCAGACGTTCGATTTCGCCGACCCGGGATCCGGGCAACAAGGCCAGCACCGGGCGGGCCGGATCCAGGCCGAGCTCGGCCCGCGCCGCGCCGCGGTCGGGATCCAACGGCATCTCGTCCGCCAAGGGGTGGCCGACGAAGCGTGCGTCCACGTCGTGACGGGCATAGATCGCCGGCTCCATCGGAAACAGGCACAGCACCCGGTCGGCGCTCTGGCCGATTTTTTCGGCGCGCTTCTCCCGCCAGGCCCACACCGACGGGCTCACGTAATGCACCGTACGAATCCCGCGCTGCTTCAGCCACTTCTCCACGCCGAGGTTGAAGTCCGGTGCATCGATGCCGATGAACACGTCCGGCTGCCAGTCCAGCAGCCGGCGGCGCAACTCGCGACGCAACCGCAGCAGCCGCGGCAGGTGGCGCAGGACTTCCGACAGGCCCATCACCGCCAGTTCGGAGGCGTCGAACCAGGTTTCCATGCCGGCCGTGCGCATGGCCTCGCCGCCGACACCGACAAACTCCGCTCCGGGCCAGCGTTTGCGCAACTGCGCGATCAGCCCCGCACCCAGCAGGTCGCCGGACGCTTCGCCTGCCACGACGGCGATGCGCATGGAACGGGTGGGCGCGGGGTCGTTGAAGAACTCCGCGACAGCGGTGTTGCCGCTCACCGCAGCAGGGGCCGGTCGCCGCTGTCGACAAAGTCCAGCAGGTCGCGTACGTCCTGGCTGTCGTGGGCCAGTTCGACCAGCTTGGTGCGGGCTTCATCCAGCGAGTTGCCGGCCATGTACAGGGCGCGGTAGGCGCGCTTGATCGCGCCGATGCGTTCGGCATCGAAGCCGCGGCGTTTCAGGCCTTCGTTGTTGATCCCGCGCGGCCGGCCGTAGCCTTCCTGGGCGACCATCACGAACGGCGGCACGTCGCCGTTGACGAACGCACCCATGCCGACGAAGGCGTGCGCGCCGATCCGGCAGAACTGGTGCACGCCGGCGAATCCGCTGAGGATCACGTGGTCGCCGACGCTGACATGGCCGGCCAGGGTCGCGTTGTTGGAGAACACGCAGTGGTTGCCGACCACGCAATCGTGGGCGATGTGGGTGTAGGCGAGCAGCAGGTTGTCGTCGCCGATCCGGGTGAAGCCGCCGCCGCCCAGGGTGCCGCGGTTGATGGTGACGAACTCGCGCACCGTGTTGCGGTGGCCGATCACCAGCTCGACCCGCTCGCCGCCAAATTTCTTGTCCTGCGGCTCGCCACCGATCGCGGCGTGGCCGATGAAACGGTTGTCGCTGCCGATCCGGGTCGGTCCGTGCACGCTGCAGTGGGGACCGATCTCGGTGTTGTCGCCGATCTCCACGTCCGCACCGATGATGCTGAAAGCCCCCACCCGCACGCCATCGCCGAGCCAGGCACCGGCTTCGACCACCGCGCTGGGATGGACCGCGGGCGCGTTCATGCCTTGGCTACCACCTCGGCGCACAGGATGTCGGCGCAGGCGGCCTGCTCGCCATCGACCCGGGCCACGCCCTGGTACAGGGCCATGTTGCGGATGGTGCGCTTGAGGGTGACTTCCAGATCGAGCCGGTCGCCGGGAACGACCATTCGGGTGAACTTCGCGCCGTCGATCTTGACCAGGTAGAACAGCTTGTTCTCGGTGGTGCCGCCCAGCGACAACTGGGTCAGCAGGCCACCGGCCTGCGCCAGCGCCTCGATCACCAGCACGCCGGGCATCACCGGCTGGCCGGGGAAGTGACCGTTGAAGAACGGCTCGTTGTTGGTCACGTTCTTGTAGGCGAGCACGCGTTTGTTGGGTTCCAGCTCGATCACCCGATCGACCAGCAGGAACGGATAGCGGTGCGGAAGCAGCGCCTGGATGCCCGGTACGTCGATCGGCAGTTTCAGGGTGTTGCTCATCAAGTCCTGTCCTTAATTTTCCTGGTCGCGCAACTGGCGCGCCATCTTGTCCAATTGTCGGAATCGCGCGGCGTTCTTGCGCCAGCTGCGATTGTCCATCAAGCCGGTGCCGGATGAGTATTCTCCCGGCTCGCGGATCGAGCGGGTGACCAGGCTCATCGCGGTGATCACCACCCGGTCGCAGATTTCCAGGTGGCCGGTGATGCCCGCGCCGCCGCCGATCAGGCAGTAGCGGCCGATCCGTGCGCTGCCGGCGACCGCGACGCAGCCGGCCATCGCGGTATGCGCGCCGATGCGGACGTTGTGGCCGATCTGGATCAGGTTGTCGAGCCGCACGTCCTCCTCCAGCACCGTGTCCTCGATCGCGCCGCGGTCGATGGCGGTGTTGGCGCCGATCTCGCAATCGTCGCCGACGACCACCCCGCCCAGTTGCGGCACCTTGATCCAGCGCCCTGCATCCATTGCCAGGCCGAAGCCGTCCGCGCCGAGCACCGCACCCGGATGGATGCGTACCCGCTGCCCCAGCCGCACGCGGGCGACCAGGGTGACCCGGGCCGCCAGTTCGCTGCCGGCACCGACCACGCAGTCCTCGCCGATCACGCAACCCGGGCCGATCACCGCGGCGGCCTCGACCCGGCTGTTCGCACCGATGCTCACGAACGCGGCGACGTGCGCGTCACCGGCCACCAAGGCGGTCGGGTGGATATCCGCCGACGAGTGGATGCCTGGTGGGCGCGACGGCAGGGGTTCGAACAGGGCCGACAGCTTGGCGAAGGCGGTGTACGGATCGCCGGCGATCAGCGCGGTGCCGGCAAAGCCCTCGGCGTCGGACTCGCGCATCACCACCACGCCGGCGGTGGTCGCGTTCAACTGGTTGCGGTACTTCGGGTTGGCGAGGAAGGCGAGCTGGTCAGGCCCGGCCTGGGCAAGGGTGCCCACGCCCAGGATCCGGACGCTGCCGTCGCCGCGCAGGCGGAGCGAAAAACGCTCCGCCAGTTCGGCAGCGGTGTGCGGGAGTGATGACATGACGGCTTCCGGTCGCCGTCAGAACGAGCCGCCGAAGGTGAACTGCAGGCGCTCCAGCTGGTCGTTTTCTTCCTTCTTGATCGGGAAGGCATAACTGATCGTGATCGGCCCCATCGGCGACCGCCACATCAGGGCCAGACCGGTGGATGCGCGCAGCTCGCCGGCATCGAAGGCGTCGAAGTCGGAGAACACGTTGCCAAAGTCCATGAACGCCGACACGCGCGCTGCCGAGCTGTCGATCAGGGTCGGGAAGATCATCTCCACCGAGCCGATGGTCTTCAGCGAGCCGCCGATCGGCTGCAGGTAGCTGCTGCCCAGCGCGGACTCGTGGGGGCCCAGGGTGTTGTCCTTGAAACCGCGCACCGAGCGCGTACCACCGGCGTAGAAGTTCTCGAAGAACGGCAGGCCGTCGGCGGTGATGGTCTTGACGTAATCCGGGGAGTCCGGCTGGCACGGATCGGTAGGCGCCGCGCCGGGAGTAAAGACCGGCGGGGTCGCCGGATCGTTGTCATGGTCGACCATGGTGGGCGCGGTGTAGCAGACATCGCGCACGGAGGCGCCGCCGTAGCTGTTGCCGTAGCCGAGCTCGGCGCGGGTGTTGAGCACGAGGTGGCGCGACAGCGGCCAGAAGTTGGAGATGTTGTAGTTGAGCTTGTAGTACTCGACCGTCGAACCCGGCAGGGTCGCCTCGAGCCACAGGCGCTGGGACATGCCGCGGGTGGGAGTCAGCGCGCTGTTGAGGGTGTTGCGCGCCCAGCCGATCTCGCCGCGCCAGGCATGGAAGGTGCGCTGGCCGACCGCATCGATGTAGTCGACGATGGAGTCGGGAGTGACACCGCGATAGGCGAAGATCTGGTTGCTGTCGATGCCCAGCAGCGTGGTGAAGCTGTCGGTTTCGGTGATCGGCACGCCGAGCACCATCTGCCCCATGCCGCTGGTGGAGGAGTACTGCGCGGTGTTGAAGTCGGAGTTGTTGAACTCGCTCCAGCGCAGGTTGTAGCCCAGCGACACGCCGTTGTCGGTGAAGTACGGATCCATGAACGAGAAGTCGTAGCGCTGCAGGTAATCGTTGCGCTGCGCCTGCACCGCAATGCGGTTGCCGCTGCCCAGGAAGTTGTTCTGCGACACCTGGATCTGGGTGCTCAGGCCGGTCAGCTGCGAGTAGCCCAGGCCGAACACGAAGCTGCCGGCGGCGACCTCGTTGACGTTGTAGACCACGTCCACCTGGTCATGGCTGCCCGGCACCGGGGTGGTTTCCACGTCGACCTTGTCGAAGTAGCCCAGACCCTGGATGCGGATCTTGGAGCGGTCGATCGCGGCCTGCGAATACCAGGTGCCCTCGAACTGCCGCAGCTGGCGGCGCAGTACTTCATCGGCGGTGCGCGAGTTGCCCTTGAACACCACGCGCCGCACGTTCACGCGCGGGCCGGGCACCACCTGCAGCGCGATCGCGACGGTCTTGTCCTCGCGGTTGACGTCGGGCACCGGATTGACCTGTGCGAACGCGTAACCGACGTTGCCGAGGGTCGCGGTGATCGCATCGGAGGTGATCTCCAGCAGGCTGCGCGAGAAGATCTGGTCGGGCTTCACCAGCACCAGCTTCTCGATGTCTTCCTTCGGCAGCACGGTATCGCCGGTGATCTCGACGCTGGAGATCTTGTACTGCTCGCCCTCGGTGACGCCGGCGCTGATGAACATGTCCTGCAGGTCGGGACTGATCGAGACCTGGGTGGAGTCGATGCTGAAATCGACGTAGCCGCGGTCGAGGTAGTAGTTGTTGAGCTTCTCCAGGTCGCCCGACAGCTTCTCGCGCGAATACTGGTCGTCGCGGCGGTACCAGCTCAGCCAGTTGTGCTCGCCGGATTCCCAATACTTCAGGATGTCCTTGTCCTCGAACAGCTCGTTGCCGATCAGGTTGATGTGCTGGATCTTGGCGGCCTTGCCTTCCTCCACCGCGATGGTCACGTCCACGCGGTTGCGCGGCAGGGCGGACACGTTCGGGGTGATCCTGACGTTGTACTTGCCGCGGTTGTTGTACTGGCGGGTCAGTTCCTGGGTGACGCGGTCCAGGCTCAACCGGTCGAAGGTGTTGCCCTCGGTCAGGCCGATGTCGCTCAGGCCCTTCATCAGGTCATCGGTCTTGATGTCCTTGTTGCCGGTCAGGGTCAGCTTGTTGATCGCCGGGCGCTCGGTCACGGTTACCACCAGGATGTCGCCCTGATGCCCGATCTTGACGTCCTCGAAGAAGCCCGTCTTGTACAGCGCCCGGATTGCCTCGCCGGCGGCGGCCTGGTCCATCCGGTCGCCGCGTTCGACGGGCAGGTAGGTGAATACGGTACCGGCGGAAATGCGCTGCAATCCGTCCACGCGGATATCGCTGACGGTGAACGGACTGACCGGCGCGGCCGTGGCGGTCTGCGCCATGGCGGTGAACGCGGGAACCGTGGAAAGCGCCGAGGCAAGGGCAAGGGCAAGCAGGCGGCGGGAAAGGGGTCGCGTCATCATCACGTCCGGTTGGGGGTCTTGCGGCACTCGTCGCGGCGGGTGTCGGGTCGGGGCAGGAAAAGGGGCAGACAGTTGGCAGGAGGTATCGGGAAAACCCGTTGGCGGCATGTCGGGCATCAGTGCACCAGGTTGTTCACGATGTCGTTGTAGAACGCCAGGCCCATCAGCCCGGCGATCAGCAACAGGCCGATGTATTGGCCGGCGATCATGGTCCGCTCGCTCACCGGGCTGCCTTTGACCAACTCGATAAGGTAATACAGCAGGTGACCGCCGTCCAAGACGGGTATGGGGAGCAGGTTCAGGATGCCCAGGCTCAGCGACAGCATCGCCAGCAGCGACAGGAACCACGCCGGGCCCTGATCGGCATACGCGTTGGCGGCGCGGGCAATGGTGATCGGCCCGGCGACGGTATTGCGTACTTCGACCCGGCCGGTGAATGCGCGGCCGATCATGGCGAACAACTGGCTGCCCTGATGCACGGTTTCGCGCCAGGCCGCCGGTAATGCCGCGACCGGGCCGTATCGCAATTCCGCATCCATCGGCGGCATCTCCGGCTGCGCCGGGGCGATGCCGAGCGCCCAGTAGGCCTCGCCGCCGCTTTCGGGCTGAACCTTGGTTGGTTGCAACTCCAGCGCCAGGCGATTGCCGTCGCGGATCACCTCGACCATGGCCTTGCCGCCGTGCTCGCCCAGTACCTGCACCAGGGGACCGAGATCGCCCCAGCTCTGGACCGGACTGCCGTCGATCGCGCTGATCGTGTCGCCTTCGGCGAGCACGCCCCAGGCTGCGGTGTCGGGGGCAACGCGGCCGACCACCGCCGGCAGCAGCAGGTGGCGCGGGGTGAGGCCGATGGCATCGACCGCGCGCCGCTCGTCGAATTGCGCGGGCAACTGCGACAGAGCCAGCTTGCGGCTCGACTCCATGCCCGAGGCGGAACGCACCTGCATCTCCACGTTCGCGTGGTCCAGCGCGGCCGGGATCAGCGCCAGCTGGACCTCGCTCCAGGTCGGGGTCTGCCGGCCATCGATCGCCAGGATGGTGTCGCCGCGTTGCAGGCCGGCCGCGGCGGCGATGCCATCGACCTGGCCCACGACCGGGGCATAGTCCGGCCGGCCGATCACGAACATCCCCCACAGCAGGAACACGCAGAGCACGAGGTTCGCCAGTGGGCCGGCGATCACGATCGCGATCCGCTTCCAGACCGACTGGCGATTGAAAGCCTGTTCCAACTGCTCGGCAGAAAGGGGTTGCTCCTGCCCGTCCAGCCGGCTTTCGTCCAGCCGGCTCTCATCGAGCATCTTGACGTAGCCGCCCAGCGGGATCGCGGCAATCACGTATTCGGTGCCGTCCTTGCCGCGCCGCATCCACAGCGGTTTGCCGAAGCCGACCGAGAAGCGCAGCACCTTGACCCCGCAACGGCGCGCGACCCAGTAGTGGCCGAACTCGTGGAACGTGACCAGCAGGCCCAGGCTGACCAGCAGCCACCAGATCGAACCGAAGAACTCAGCCATGGTGGGGATCCGGAAGGCGGGTGTGATGGGTCATGCCGGTGTCCTGCCCGCCGCCACGGCCTGCGTGGTGTGGTGGCGGGCATGCGCATCGGCGTCGTGCAAGGCGTCCAGCGACGTCGCCGGAGCTGCCGGGATCGCGGCGAGGGTGTCCTCCACCAGTGCGGGAATCGACAGGAAACCGATCCGCCGCTGAAGAAATGCTGAAACCGCGACTTCGTTGGCGGCGTTGAGCAACGCCGGCGCGGTGCCGCCGGCGGCGAGTGCTCCGTAAGCCAGCCGCAGGCAGGGGAAGGCTTCCAGGTCGGGTGGTTCGAAGTCGAGCCGGCCGCCTTGTGCCAGCAGGTCGAGCCCGGCCACGCCGGAGTTGATGCGCTGCGGCCAGCCAAAGCCGACGGCGAGCGCCGTGCGCATATCCGGCAGCCCCAACTGGGCGAGGGTGGAGCCGTCGATGAACTCGACCATCGAGTGCACCAGACTCTGCGGATGCACCAGCACGTCGATGCGCGCGCCGGGCAGGCCGAACAGGTGGTGCGCCTCGATCACTTCCAGGCCCTTGTTCATCAAGGTCGCCGAGTCGACCGAAATCTTCGGCCCCATCGACCACTTGGGATGATTGATCGCCTGCTCGACGGTGACGTCCGTCAGGGATGCGCGCGTGTGGCCGCGGAACGGTCCGCCCGAGGCCGTCAGGATGATCCGGGCCAGGGTGTTGTCAATGGAGTTTCGCGTGTGGTCGGACGGCAGGCACTGGAAGATCGCGTTGTGCTCGCTGTCGATCGGCACGATCGTCGCGCCGCCTTCGCGCGCGGCGGCCATCAGCAGTTCGCCTGCCAGCACCATGGATTCCTTGTTGGCCAGCAGCAGGCGCTTGCCCGCGCGTGCGGCGGCCATGGTCGAGGGCAGGCCGGCCGCACCGACAATGGCGGCGACGACGGTGTCGCAGGCGTCACCGCCGGCCAGATCCTCGATGGCCTTGGCACCGGCATGGGCCCGGGTCTCCAGGCCGGCGTCGCGCAGGCCATCGCGCAGGGCAGCGAACCCGTTCTCGTCGGCGATCACGGCATGCTGCGGTCGATGCCGGCGGCACAGCACCAGCAGCGCCTCGACATCGCGTCCGGCGGCCAGCACGGTGGCGCGCAGGCGGTCCGGGTGGCGCGCGATCACGTCGAGCGCGGAGGTGCCGATCGAGCCTGTGGCCCCGAGCACGGCGATGTTTTGCCTGCTGCGGTCGCCATGACGGCCCGCGCCCTGTCTGTCGGAAGCCTGCATGGCCGGATCGGGACCGGATGTGGCGACGACCGGTGCCATCAGAAGCCCATCAAGGCCTTGCCCAGCGCAAACGCGGGCAGCGCGGCGAGCACGCCATCGAGACGATCCAGCACGCCGCCGTGCCCCGGGATCAGGTGCCCGGAGTCCTTCACCCCGGCGTGGCGCTTGAGCAGGCTCTCGAACAGATCACCCAGCACCGAGAACAGCGCCGCCACCAACGCCACCAGGGCGACGGCCGGCAGCTGCCCAACGGTCGCACCCGCTGCCAGCGATACCAGCACGCCCGCCGCCACGCCGGCGACCATGCCGCCCACCAGCCCCTCGACGGTCTTGTTCGGGCTGATCCGTGGCGACAGCTTGTGCCTGCCGAAATGCCTGCCGACGAAATACGCGCCACTGTCGGCCGCCCACACCACCATCAGCGCCGCCAACAGCCAGAAGTGGCCCTTGGGAATGCCGGGCAGTACGCTGGCGGACGGGTCGCTGGCATGCAGCCAGCCCAGTGCGCACCAGGCGGGAATGGTCGCCAGCACGCCGGCAAACAGCTTGAACACGCGCGCGTGGGTGGTGTGGTCGCTGGCGAACCGGTACCGGCCCAGCCAGCCCAATGCAAGCAGCCACCACACCACGCCGATCAAGGTCATCAGCTCGAACAGCGCGAAGCTGAAGCCCATCGTGGAGCGTGAAGCCCACACCAGGGCGACCATCAGCGCGAGGTGCGCCAGCAGCAATACGGTGCGTGCGAGGGGGTCGTCGATGTCGGCCAGATCGAACCATTCCCACAGGCCGAGCAGGAAGACGATCGCCGACAGCATCATCATCCATTCGGTCGGCAGCAGCAGGATGACGGCGATGGCAACAGGAGCCATCACCAGCGCGGCGATCAGGCGGATACGGGTCATTCGGGAATCTCGTCGGAGGGGGCGACCTGCGCTCCGGTGAGGCCGAAGCGACGTTCCCGGGAGGCGTAGTGGTCGAGCGCGCGCTGCAGTGTCGCCGCATCCAGCTCGGGCCACAACAGATCGGTGAACCACAGCTCGGTATAGGCCAGCTGCCACAACAGGAAATTGCTGATGCGCATCTCGCCGCCGGTACGGATGAACAGATCCGGTGCCGGCAGGTCGGCCAGGGCGACGCGCGATGCCATCGCCGCCTCGTCGATGTCATCCGGGGTTAACCGGCCGGCCGCCACGTCCATTGCCAGCGTGCGCGCGGCCTGGGTGATATCCCAGCGTCCGCCGTAGCTGGCCGCGATGCTCAGCTGCAGGCCGGTGTTGGACGCGGTCTGCGACTCGGCCAGCGCCATCCGCTGGACGATGGTGGCGCTGAAGCGCTCGCGCTCGCCGATGAAGCGGATCCGGACGCCGCGGCGATCGAGTTCGTCGACTTCCCGTTCCAGCGCGTTCATGAACAGCTTCATCAACGCGCCCACTTCGCCTTCCGGCCGGCCCCAGTTTTCGCTGGAAAACGCGAACAGGGTCAAGGCATGGATGCGTTTCCCAAGGCAGAAGTCGATGCAGATGTTGACCGCCCGTGCGCCCGCGCGGTGGCCGATGACGCGCGGACGATGCCGTCGCTCGGCCCACCGGCCATTGCCGTCCATGATGATGGCCAGATGGCGGGGAATGCCGGCGCTGGTGGTTGGTTCTGAAGGCATGGCAGTGACGACGGGTCGGGCCGTCAAACCGCCATCAATTCCTGTTCCTTCGACTTGACCACTTCGTCGACGTCCTTGATCGCCGCGTCGGTCAGCTTCTGGATTTCGTCTTCCACCCGGCGCACGTCATCTTCGCTGGCTTCCTTTTCCTTCAGCAGTTCCTTGACCTGCTGGTTGGCGTCGCGGCGGATGTTGCGGATCGCGACCTTGGTGTCCTCGCCTTCGCCATGGACCATCTTGGACAGGTCGCGACGGCGCTCCTCGGTCAGCGCGGGCAGGTTGATGCGGATCACGGTGCCCGCGGTGTTGGGGGTCAGGCCGAGGTCCGAGTTGATGATCGCCTTCTCCACCGCCGCAACCATGGGCTTTTCCCACGGGGTGATGGTGAGCGAGCGGGCATCGTTGACGGCGATGCTGGCCACCTGGCCCAGCGGCATCTCCGAGCCGTAATAGTTGACCTTCAAATGGTCGACCAGCGATGTCGAGGCGCGGCCGGTGCGGACCTTGGTCATGGCATGACGCAGAGACTCGATGCTCTTGTTCATGCGGGTCTGGGCGTCTTTTTTGATCTCGTTGAGCATCGCCGATTCCGATCCTGTGCGGTAATCGCGGAAGTATAGCGAACCGCGCTGCAGCGAGACCCGGCTTTCAGTGCGCGTGCGGTGCGCGGTCGTGCCTGTCGTGCTCGCACGATCGGCCGTGTTCGATCTGCAGGGTCGGATGGTTGATGCCGAAACGCTCGTCGAGCGCATGGTTGAGTGTGTCGATGAAACGGTCGTGATCGTCGGTTCCCGGACGTACCAGGTGCGCCGTCATCGCGATCTCGCCCGCACCCAGCGACCAGATGTGCAGGTGATGTACGGCGGCCACACCGGGCTGGCGGATCAGGAAATCCTTCACCTCGCCCGGGTCGATCGTGCGCGGAACCGCATCCATCGCCGCATTGAAGCTTTCCCGCAGCAGCCCGAAGGCGCTGGCTGCCACCACCACGCCGACCAGCAGGGCAATGACCGGGTCCAGCCACTCCCAGCCGAACCACCACATTCCGGCACCAGCGACGACCGCGGCGGCGGAAATGGCGGCGTCGGCCATCAGATGGAGGAAGGCCCCGCGCCGGTTGAGGTCGTGGGCATGGCCGGTGCGCATCATCCATGCGCCACCCAGGTTCACGACGATGCCGATGGCGGCGACGATCATCACAGGCAAAGCCGGGATCGTCGGCGGCGCGTCGAAGCGGCGGATCGCCTCCCATCCCAGAGCGCCCGAAAAGGTCACCAGCAGCAGGGCATTGGCCAGCGGAGACAGCAGGGTGGCGCGCCGCCAGCCATAGGTGTGTTTGCCGGTGGGCGGACGTCTGGCGAGAACCGCCGCGCCCCATGCCAGGGCGAGTCCGAAGACATCGCCCAGATTGTGCAGCGCGTCCGACAGCAGCACCAGCGAGTTGGTATGGAAGCCATAGCCCGCCTCCACGATGGTGTAGGCGAGGTTGGCCAGGGTGACGACCGCGAAAGCCCGGGTCGCGTGCGGCGCAGTGTGTGGGTGCGAGTGCATCGATTGATCGTGGCATGCCGCCTGGGCGGACACTATTTCAGGCGGGTCACCACTGTTACTGCAAGCCGCAATACCTTTCGTCCGGTATCCGCTTCCGGCGGCGGAGGTGTCTCAGCTGCGTCCCTGCACCAGGGTGCCGATGTGCTCCCCGCGCAGGATCCGCAATAACTCGCCCGGCTGGCTCATGTCGAAAATCCGCAACGGCAGATCGCTGTCACGGGCGAGCGCGAACGCCGCCGTATCCATCACCTGCAGATTGCGGGTGATGACCTCGTCATAGGTGAGGGTGTCGTAGCGCACCGCATCGTCGTGCTTGTTGGGGTCCTTGTCGTACACGCCGTCGACCTTGGTCGCCTTCAGCAGCAGGTCGGCCCCGATCTCGATCGCACGCAGCGCGGCCCCCGAATCGGTGGTGAAGAACGGTGCGCCGACGCCGGCGGCGAAGATCACCAGTCGGCCTTTTTCCAGATGGCGGATCGCGCGCCGGCGGATGTAGTCCTCGCACACGTCGTTGATCTTGATCGCACTCATCACCCGCGCCTTGGCGCCGAGTTTTTCCAGCGCGTCCTGCATCGCCAGCGCATTGATCACCGTGGCCAGCATGCCCATCTGGTCGCCGGTGACCCGGTCCATGCCGCCTGCCGCCAGCCCCGCGCCGCGGAAGATGTTGCCGCCGCCGATCACCAGCGCGACCTCAGCCCCCGCCTGTTGCGCCTCCATCACCTCGCGCGCGAGCCGGTGGATGACCAGCGGATCGATGCCGTAGTCCTCGTTCCCCATCAGCGCCTCGCCGGAAAGCTTCAACAGGATGCGGCGATAAGCGAGTTGGGACATGACGACCTCTTGTGGGTGGGCAAACACGGCAATTGTACGGGAAGCCCGACACCGCTCGCCTGCTCCACTTTGGCTGTCTGCATTGGAAGGCCGGCTTTGCATTAAAAAATGCAACTCACGCGACAGCATCTTTCTCAAGAGTGCTGTTGCCTGAGTCTCAGGGATAAATTGTGACAAGCATCACAGTTAAAGATATTCAACAATTAACTTCTTGTTAAGGATTGCTACGAAAAGCCATAGTCGACCCCGCCCGCCTGGGCCATCCATTGACCGTGTTTGAAGGAGTAGCTACGTGTCGAAACCATCTATTCACCGCACCTTGCGTCGCAGCGCGTTGACCGTTGCACTTGGTTTTTGCTTCGCTGGTGCCGTACAGGCCCAGAGCACTTCCGGCGGCATCAGCGGTACGGTTGCCAGCGGTGAGGGCAGCACGATCGTCATTTCAAACAACAGCGGCTTCAGCCGTACCGTGTCGCCCGATGCGTCGGGCCGCTACAGCGTCGGTTCGCTGCCGATCGGCAACTACACGGTGGTCATGCAGCGTGATGGCCAAGCTGTGGGGACCAGGGACGTTACCGTCATCGTCGGCAGGACCGCAGATGTCTCCTTCGCCGGTGGCGGTGCCACGACGCTGGGAACCGTTACCGTCAATGCCACCAACGTCCCGTCAATTGACGTGACCGCGCTCGACACCCGCACCATCGTCACGTCCGAGCAACTTGCGCGCCTGCCGGTCACACGTTCGGCCGAAGGCATTGCCCTGCTGGCGCCGGGCGCCAACGCCGGTGCGGGTGGATTCTTCGGTGGCAGCGTGTCGTTCGGCGGCGCTGGCGTGTCCGAAAACGCCTATTACATCAACGGCTACTTCTCCGGCGAGCCGTTGTCCAACATCGGCGGCTTCAGCATGCCGTACAACTCCATCGACCAGCAGGAAACCTACACCGGCGGTTACAGCGCCCGGTATGGCCGTTCCGACGGCGGCGTGATCAATCAGATCGGCAAGAGCGGCAGCAACGAGGTGCACTTCGGTGGGCAGGCCACCTGGACGCCGAGGAGTTTGCGCTCCGACCAGAGGGACATCTTTTATCCGGACCTGGACTTCTCGCAAGCCAATTCCAATCCCAACATCCCGATCAACCCGGATACCGGCGCACCCTATCAGTACGTTTACGGGGATCCCGATTCGGCCGGCACCCGTTACAGCCGGGACAGCAAGGATGAGTTCTGGAACCACAGCATGAGCGGTTACGTCAGCGGTCCGCTGATCAAGGACCGTCTGTTTGCCTACGTGGCGGCCGAGGCGGCCGAGAGGAGTGCTAACACCACCCCGGTGGAGGGCGGTACCAGCAGCACGCACAACATCACCACGGATCCGAAGATCTACGCCAAGCTCAACTGGAACATCAACGACAGCAACCTGCTGGAGTATTCCTACATGTATCAGGATACCCACAGGAAAGGCCGTCTGTACGAGTACGACTTTGATACTGCCACCGAAGGCGCGCAGCTCTCGAATGCGTTCCCGACGGAAATCCGGACGCGCAGCGAGTTCTCGATCTTCAAGTACACGGGTTACCTCACTGACAACCTGACCTTGAATGCCACATACGGCCGCGGCGATTTCCTGAACCAGAGCCTGGTCTACAGCGTCCCGGGTCAGGCCTACCTGTTCGGCACCCCCAACCAGAACCCGGCCATTACCGGTGGTGATCCCATCCGCAACGATATCAAGGGCTATCGTGGCCGCGATGGACGTGACTCCACCAACGGCCTGCGTGCGGATCTGGAATGGCTGGTCGGCGACCACACCCTGACCGCGGGCATCGACAACCTGAAGACCGAAGCCAAGAACGAAGGCAACGCGCAGATCAATCCGGCCTGGCAGTACAGCAAAGCAGCCGGCAATATCGTTCCTGCACTGGGTGTCGGCAGCCCGGTGTCGGCGACCAACCCGAACGGCTACTACGTCAACAGCCTGGTCTACTTCGACTCCACCAGCATGACGCTGGACCAGAAGGCCTGGTTCCTGGAGGACCGCTGGCAGATCACCGACAACCTCCTGCTCTCGATGGGTATCCGCAACGACCAGTTCACCAACTCGAACAACGTCGGTGAGGTCTATATGGATGCCAAGAACCAGTGGGCTCCGCGTCTCGGTGCCAGCTGGGACGTGTTCGGTGATTCCTCGTTCAAGCTGTTCGCCAACGCGGGCCGCTACTTCCTGGCCATGCCGAACAACGTGGCGATCCGTGGCGCTTCGGCTTCGACATACACCCGGCAGTACTACACTTACACCGGCATCGATCAGTACGGCAATCCGACCGGCCTGACCGAGGTCCCGGGCGTCAACGGCGCGCCGCCCCCGGGTCCGGTGTCGGCCAATGGCGAATATGGCGAACCCGTGGACGTGCTGGCGTTTGCACCCAAGGATATGAAGAACATGTACCAGGACGAGTACATCCTGGGCTTTGACAAGACCTTGGGCGAGCGCTGGGCCTATGGTGCGAAGCTGACCTATCGCGACCTGAAGTCCTCGATCGACGACATCTGCGATGCGGCCAAGATAGAGGCCAAGATGATAGCGACGGGCATGGATCCGGACAGCGTGGAAATCGCCAGCTGCTACATGTTCAACCCGGGCGGCACCAATACCTTCAGCCTGAAAAACGTCGATGGCTCAGGCCGTACCGAAGTCCAGATGTCGGGCTCGGACTGGGGCTTCAATCAGGGCACCACGCGTACGTACAAGGCGATTGACCTGTATATGGAGCGTCCGTTTGACGGCAAGTGGGAAGTCCGTGTCGACTACACCTACAGCAAGCTGGAGGGCAACAACGAAGGCCAGGTGAAGTCCGAGTTCGGCCAGGCCAACATCTCCAAGACGCAGGACTGGGATGCCGCCGAGATCATGGCGTTCGCCGATGGGTATCTGGCCAACGACCGCCGCCACCAGCTGAAGGTCCGCGGCAGCTACCAGATCAGCCCGGAATGGATGGTCAGCGGGAAGCTCCGCGTCCTTTCGGGCATGCCGATCAGCTGCCTGGGCTACTACAGCCCGGATGGCAGCATCGACGAGAGCTCGGCCGCGGGTGATCCCATCGGTTATGGCTCCAGCTACCACACCTGCTTCGGCCAGGTGCAGAAGCCGGGCGAGGAACGTACCGCATGGACCCACCCGCTCGATCTGTCGGTGAGCTATCGCCCGGCGATGTTTGACCACAAGCTGGCCCTGGGTCTGCAGGTGTTCAACGTGCTCAACGAGCGCAAGGTCACCCAGGTGCAGGTCCAGTCCGAAACCGATCCGTACACGGTCGACAACACCTTCATGATGCCGCTGTCGCAGCAGACCCCGCGTTACCTGATGTTCACCGCTTCGCTGGATTTCTGATCCTGCGGGTACTGGTGGATTCACGGCTGTAGGAAAAGGCCGGCTCCGGAAGGGGCCGGTCTTTTTCTTGTGGCGGCATGTCATTGCCATTGTTGCCATTCACGCCATTTTCCGACGGGCGATGATCCGGGCCCGGGCGTCTGCATGCACGGAGATGTTTCAGACAGCGACGCACAAAAAACCGCGGTTGCCCGCGGTTTTTTCGAAACTGGAACCAGCAGGTCGGCCCTTACGCCAGTCCGGCCTGCTTCATGACCTCGGAGGCGAAGTCATCGGCCTGCTTCTCGATGCCTTCGCCGACGGCGATGCGGACGAAGCTGATCACTTCGGCACCGGCGGACTTGAGCATCTGCTCCACGCTCTGGTTGGTGTCCAGCACGTAGGGCTGGCCGGTGAGGCACAGCTCGTTGACGGTCTTGGCGACCTTGCCGGAAATCATCTTCTCGAGGATTTCGGCCGGCTTGCCGGTGTCCTTGACCTGGGCCAGGGCGATTTCCTTTTCCTTGGCGACGAAGTCGGCGGGAACGTGGGCCGGCGAGATGTACGGGGGGTTCATCGCGGCGATGTGCATCGCCAAGCCGCGGGCCAGTTCGGGGTTGCCGCCGGTCAGTTCGACCAGCACGCCGATGCGGCCGCCGTGGACGTAGGCCGACACGGTGTTGGCGCTGTCGATGCGGGCCATGCGGCGGACCTGGAGGTTCTCGCCGACCTTGGCGATCACGGCAGCGCGGGCTTCCTCGACGGTCTCGCCGGAAGCCAGTTTGGTGCTCTTCAGCGCCTCGACATCAGCGGCCTGCAGGGCGGCTTCGCCGACGGCATCGGTGAAGGCCAGGAAGTTGCTGTCCTTGGCGACGAAGTCGGTCTCGGAGTTGATCTCGACCAGCACGGCCTTGCCGTCGGTCTGGGCGGACACGACGCGGCCTTCGGCGGCAACGCGGTCGGCCTTCTTGTCGGCCTTGGCCAGGCCCTGCTTGCGCAGCCACTCGGCGGCGGCCTGGACATCGCCATTGTTTTCCACGAGTGCCTTCTTGCACTCCATCATGCCGGCGCCGGTGCGCTCGCGCAGTTCCTTGACCAGGGAAGCGGTGATCTCTGCCATGGGGGTTTTACCTCGAATGTTCAGGGCTGTAGGAGCGGCTTCAGCCGCGATGGATCCGGTGACAGGCCTTGCGGCAAGTCCAGGCCGTGATCGCGGCTGAAGCCGCTCCTACATGAAGGGAGAGCGCGGCCGCAGTATCGTGCGGCCGCGCGACAGCGGTATTACTCGGCGGCCGGAGCTTCGTCGGCCTTGGTCTCGGCTTCAGCAGCAGGCGCCGGTGCTGCGTCATCGGCCTTCTTGGCCGCAGCCTTTTTCGCCGGTGCGCGGCGCGGCTTCTCGCCGGCGTTTTCGCCTTCGACGAAGTCTTCCTCGCGGACGCTGGCGGCGGACGGCGCGGCGGCCTTGCCTTCCAGCACGGCGTCGGCGGCGGCACGGGCGTACAGCTGCACGGCGCGGATGGCGTCGTCGTTGCCCGGGATCGCGTAATCGACCAGGGTCGGGTCGTAGTTGGTGTCGACCACGGCAATGACCGGGATGCCGAGCTTCTTGGCTTCCTTGATTGCGATGTCCTCATGACCGATGTCGATCACGAAGATCGCGTCGGGCAGGCGGTTCATTTCCTTGATGCCACCCAGCGAGGCCAGCTTCTTGTCGCGCTCGCGACGCAGGTTCAGGACCTCGTGCTTGACCAGCTTGTCGAAGGTGCCATCGGTCTCGGCCGCTTCCAGCTCCTTCAGGCGACCCACCGACTTCTTCACGGTGGCGAAGTTGGTCAGGGTGCCGCCGAGCCAGCGCTGGTTCATGTACGGCATGCCGCAACGCTCGGCTTCTTCCTTGATCGACTCGCGGGCGCTGCGCTTGGTGCCCAGGAACAGGATGACGCCGCGCTTCTGGGCGATGCTCGAGATGAAGTTCATCGCGTCGTTGAACAACGGGACGGTCTTCTCGAGGTTGATGATGTGGATCTTGCCGCGGGCGCCGAAGATGTACGGGCTCATCTTCGGGTTCCAGTAGCGGGTCTGGTGTCCGAAATGGACGCCGGCTTCCAGCATCTGGCGCATGGTGATCTGGGGCATTGCGGTAACTCCGATAAGGGAATCCGGCCGCCGGATAGGGTGGGGCGGCTGCATCGGCGTGAGCCGAGGCAAGGATTCCGGGGTTGGACTTCCCCGCTGCTTCCGTGACCGAACTTCGTGGCTACGAGCCTTGAAGCACCCCGGCACGGGCTTTGGCAGCGGGTGTGTATTCGTCGGTGACGCCCGACGTGGGCGGCGTGAAGGCGCAAGGTCTGCACAGCCCGCGGATTGTAGCGGGCGCAGGCGGGAGCGGCAAGCAGGAGGGTCGGCTCGACTCCGTGCGTAGCGGCTGAGCCGGTCACGGCGCTCTGCCCGGGCCTGCCGGGAGCACGCCCCGGTGCGGTGCCAATCGGCGATAATGCGCGAATGGCTATCAACCTCAAAACCCCCGAAGAGATCGAGAAGATGCGCATCGCCGGTCGCCTGGCCGCCGAAGTGCTGCAGATCGTCGCGCCGCACGTGAAGCCCGGCGTCAGCACCGAAGAGCTGGATCGCATCTGCCACGACCACATCGTCAACGTGCAGAAGGCGATCCCCGCGAACGTCGGCTACAAGGGCTTCCCCAAGACAATCTGCACCTCGGTCAACAACGTCATCTGCCACGGCATCCCGAACGAGGCCAAGGTCCTGAAGGACGGCGACATCGTCAATATCGACGTCACCGTGATCAAGGACGGCTGGCATGGCGATACCAGCCGCATGTACATCGTTGGCACCCCGTCGGTGCTGGCGCAGCGTCTGGTGGACGTGACCCGCGAGGCGATGTTCCGCGGTATCCGCGTGGTCAGGCCGGGCGCGACCCTGGGCGATGTCGGCCACGCGATCCAGCAATATGCCGAGTCGGAGCGTTTCAGCGTCGTGCGCGAGTATTGCGGCCACGGCATCGGCAAGGTCTACCACGACGAGCCGCAGGTGCTGCATTACGGCAACGCCGGGGAGGGGCTGGTGCTGAAGGCCGGCATGACCTTCACCATCGAACCGATGATCAACACCGGCAAGCGCCACACCCGCGTGCTGCCCGATGGCTGGACGGTGGTGACCAAGGACCGCTCGCTGTCCGCGCA
>DATJBR010000150.1:0-12570 GCA_035515255.1 Lysobacter sp.
GACCTGCCTGGACGACCGCCTGCCGGCGTTCGACGTGCTCGACCCGTTCGAGGCACACCTGGCCTGGGACCTGATGCTGCCCGGCACCGTGTCGCGCGCCGCCATCGACGAGGCGTTCGCGTGGGTCGAGGACCAGTGCGAACTGTCGATCGAGGCCGTTGCTCCGACGTTGTCGAACACGGCGTCATCGAACGCGATGCCATCGGTCCCGATGCCGTCCATCGACATTGCCGCCGCATCGTCCGATGGCGAATCCGCCAGTACCGCCACCGCGTCGAATGCCACCCGCACCGCCAATGCGGATGCCGACACCTCCATCCGCGTCGCCGTGGCCAAGGTCGATGCACTGATCAACCTGGTCGGCGAACTGGTCATCACCCAGGCGATGCTGCGCCAGCGCTCCGAACACCTGGACCCGGTGGCCAATGAGACCCTGCTGACCGGGCTGGGCCAGCTCGACCGCAACACCCGCGACCTGCAGGAAGCGGTGTTGAGCGTGCGCATGCTGCCGGTGGAGTTCGCTTTCAGCCGCTTCCCGCGCATGGTCCGCGACCTCGCCTCGCGGCTCGACAAGAAGGTCCGCCTGCGCACCTTCGGCGAGGCCACCGAGCTGGACAAGGGCATGATCGAGAAGATCGTCGATCCGCTGGTGCACTTGATGCGCAACGCGATCGACCACGGTCTGGAGTCCGCCGACGAGCGCCGCGCCGCGAACAAGGACGAGACCGGCACCATCACCATGAACGCCTCCCACCAGGGCGGCCACATCATGATCGAGGTCAGCGACGACGGCCGCGGCATGGACCGCGAACGCATCATGCAGAAGGCGGTCGAACGCAACCTGCCGCTGCCGGAAAATCCCACCGACGCGCAGGTCTGGGACCTGGTGTTCCACCCCGGGTTCTCCACCGCCGATGCCCTGTCCGACCTGTCGGGCCGCGGCGTCGGCATGGACGTGGTCAAGAGCAACATCCTCGCGCTGGGCGGCCAGGTCGAGGTCCGCAGCGAGAGACGCGTCGGCACCACGGTGTCGATCCGGCTGCCGCTGACGCTCGCGATCCTGGACGGCATGTCGGTTGCGGTCGGCGACGAGGTGTTCATCCTGCCGCTCAACACGGTGATCGAGTCGTTGCAGCCCCAGCCGCACGAGGTGCGCACGATCGCCGGCGACACCCGCGTGCTGCATGTGCGTGACGACTATCTGCCGCTGATCAACCTGCGCCAGCAGTACCGGCTGCCATCGGCCGGCGATGCCGCTGCCGCACCGATCGCTGTCGTGGTGGAAAGCGGTGGCCGGCGCCTGGCGCTGGAAGTCGACGAACTGCTCGGCCAGCAGCAGGTGGTGGTGAAGAACCTGGAAGCCAACTACCGCCGGATCCCGGGCATCTCCGGCGCGACCATCCTGGGCGACGGCCGCGTCGCGCTGATCATCGACGCCGGCGGCATCGTGACCGCCACTCCATTGCCTGCGGCCGCCTGATGCCTGCAGACGCCTGCCCCCTCCACCCCATTCATTGCCGCCGTCGCGGATTGCACCAAGGACACCTCCCATGACCAACCCCAACCGCTCCCTCCTCGCCCCGCGCGCCGCGCACGCCCAGACGGGTCTGGATGCCGACACCGACAACAGGGAGTTCCTCACTTTCGCCCTGGGCGATGAAGAGTACGGGGTGGACATCCTCAAGGTGCAGGAGATCCGCGGCTACGACGCGGTCACCCGCCTGCCCGACGCGCCCGACTACATCAAGGGTGTGATCAACCTGCGCGGCACGATCGTGCCGGTGATCGACATGCGCCTGAAGTTCCGCCTCGCCAACGCCGACTACACCGCGGTGACGGTGATGATCGTGCTGAACGTTTCCGACCGCATCGTCGGCATCGTGGTGGACAGCGTCTCGGACGTCATCCGCCTGGGCGGCGACCAGATCCGCCCGGTGCCCGAGCTGGGCGCGACCATCGATCGCCAGTTCCTGACCGGCATCGGCACGCTCGACGAACGCATGCTGATCCTGCTGGATATCGAGCGCCTGATGACCAGCACCGAGATGGGCCTGGTGGCCGCCGAGGCCGCGGCGGTACTGCAGTAACCGTCTGCTTGGGCCGTCTCCTGCACGCGTCACTTGCAGGAGACAACAAAAAACGCGCCGATCCGGCGCGTTTTTTTTAGGTTCTTCACGGATTGCCGGGAACAGGCAACAAAAGAGCGGTGGCGTGCGGGTATCCCTGCCCTTGGTGGCGAATGTCCCCCGGCGACGGCCTGCGGCCATCGCCTCCTCCTTGATTTCGCCCCCAAGGGCTAGGGACACCCGGCGAGTGAAAGGGTGCGGTGGCCCGGGGCATAACGTCGGGATTTCATGACTCCCGTTACGCGTCCCCACAGGCCGAGCCCCGTCGCGGCCGGCAGGCCTTTGCAGGGAAGTCAAGGAGGAGGCCTCCGTCGGCGGACGGAGGCCGGG
Source organism: Lysobacter sp. (assembly GCA_035515255.1). Taxonomy (GTDB): domain Bacteria; phylum Pseudomonadota; class Gammaproteobacteria; order Xanthomonadales; family Xanthomonadaceae; genus Novilysobacter. The sequence goes on from DATJBR010000150.1 coordinate 2,457, forward strand.
GGACATGAGCTGCGAAGGCCTGCCGGCCGCGACGGGGTGCCCCAGGTCACGCAGAAGTCAAAGCGAAGCAGCGGACACCGGATTTCAGAGGTTGAAGTCCAAGCGTACCTTGCCGCGGCCACCGCCCGGCTCGAACGTCCACTGCTTCACCGCGCTCACCGCAGCCGACTCGAACGTGCGCGACGGACGCGCATTGACGACCGAGACGCTCTCGACCTTGCCGTCGGCACCCACGGTGAACTCCACCTCGACGAACCCTTCGGTCCGGTTGCGGGCCGCATCGGCCGGATAGGTCGGCTCCACGCGCTTGACCGGCTTGAGGGACTGGGCGTTGGCCTGGGCGGGGAATGCGAACGCCAGCGCAAGCGCGGCAATGGCAAGGGTCTGGTAACGGGACATGAAGGACTCCTGATGGTGGGGGTGCCGGACAGCGGTGGGACAGAACCGGGACGGGAACAAATGCTCCCGCTGCAACCCACACATCGGCCGGCCCCCGAGTTTCTTTAGCGCCATGGGCAATCGTCGGGAATCGCTAAAGTTTCCGTTCAGCCAGCCGTTGTCCCGGAGGTCGATCAAAACGATTCACTATCCGAGGTCTCCGATGTCCAATCGCCACACCCCCACCTTGCTGGACCGTGCCCTGGCCCCGTCCATGCAGCTCATGGCGCGCCTGCGCTTCGGCCACAAGGCATTGGTCATCGGCGCGGCGTTCATGCTGACCTGCGGCCTGCTGGCCGGCATCCTGGTCGTGCGTACCAACGTCGACATCATGGCGGTGAAGCAGCAACGCACGGCCGTCGAAGGCCTGTCGCACCTGCAACGCTCGATGCTGGCGATGCAGTCCCATCGCCAGATGGCGACCCGGGTATCGGCCAAGCAGGACGTGCCCGCACAGGAAATCACCGGTGCCGCTGCCACCGCCGCCACCGAACTGGAGGCCGCCGCCCGCTGGGCCGGCCAGACCCTGAAGGATGCCGACGTCCGTTCCGCCTTCAAGCAGGCGCAGGACGGCTGGGCCGGGGTTGTCAGCGGCGACGCCGGCGCCGACGTGACCGAATCCACGATCCAGCAGGTCCGCGGGCTGATGGGGCTGGTGGCGGAACGCACCGGCCTGTCGCACTCGCAGGAGCCGACCGTGCTCTACATGGGCCGCGCCGCCAGCGAGTGGCTGCCGACCCTGGCCGAATACACCTCCCAGCAGGGCGAGGTCGGCCTGCGGGTGCTCGGCGAAGGCGCGATCTGGGTCGACGACCGCACCGGCCTGGCCGTGTCGCGCACCATGCAGGACTTCCTGCGCAGCCGGATCGAGCTGGAACTGACCAACGCCGAGCAGCGCATGCCGTCGCTGGTCACCACCGCCGGCAAGCCGATCCGCAGCGCTTTGGAAGCGATGGGCAAGCAGAACGACGCCATCGCCACCCACATCCTGGACGCCGACACCCCGGAACTGCCGGTGGAGACCATGGCCGCGCGCGAACAGGCGACCCAGTTGGCGATGGCCGCCGCGATGCTCGGATCGATCAAGTCGCTGGACGCCGCCGCAGGTGCCCAGATCTCGCGCATGACGACCTCGGCCAACCTCACCTGGCTGGCCGTGGTGCTGATGCTGCTGATCGCGGGCTACCTGTTCCTGGGCTTCAGCCGCAGCACGCGCGATTCGCTGCTCAAGATCCAGCAGGCCACCGAGTCCATCGCCGCCGGCGAGTTCCCGCAGAGCGTCCGCGTCGACAGCCAGGACGAACTGCGCGACATCGCCCGCAGCCTGGACCGCGCGGTCACCAGCCTGCGCACGTTCGCCGGCGCGCAGCGCGACGTCTACGAAGCCCATCAGGCCGGCAACATCGATGAGCGCCTGGACGCCGCGGCGTTCCCGGGTGCGTTCGGCGAGATGGCCGAGGAGATCAACACGCTGGTGGCCTCGCACATCGACCTGACCCGCAAGACCATCGAGATGGTCGGCGCCTACGCGCACGGCGACCTGTCGGGCGACATCGAGCGCTACCCCGGTACCAAGGCGGAAGTCACCGCCGCGGTGGACGCGGTCAAGCTCAACACCCAATCGGTCACCGCCGAGATCAAGATGCTGGTGGATGCGGCTGTGGCCGGCGACTTCAGCCAGCGCGGCGATGCGGAGCAGTTCGAGTTCGTCTACCGCGACATGATCCTGGGCCTCAACGAGTTGATGGCCAGCGCCGACCGCGGCCTCGGCGAAGTCGGCAACCTGCTGGCCGAGATGGCGCAGGGCGACCTCACCCACTTCGCGGACACCAACCTGCCGGGCCAGTTCGGCCGCCTGGCGAGTGATGCCAACGACACGGTTCGCCAGCTGTCGGAGATCGTCGGCCAGATCCGCCAGGGCAGCGACGCGATCAGCTCCGCCGCCAGCGAGATCGCCGCCGGCAACGACGACCTGTCGCGCCGTACCGAGCAGCAAGCCGCCTCGCTGGAGGAGACCGCGTCCTCGATGGAGGAGCTCACCTCCACCGTGCGCCAGAACGCCGACAACGCCCGCCAGGCCAACCAATTGGCGATCGGTGCGGCCGAAGTCGCCGAAGTCGGAGGCGAGGTCGTCGGTCGCGTGGTCGAGACCATGACCGGCATCAACGAGTCCTCGCGCAAGATCGTCGAGATCATCAGCGTCATCGACGGCATCGCATTCCAGACCAACATCCTCGCCCTCAACGCCGCGGTGGAAGCCGCGCGCGCCGGCGAGCAGGGCCGCGGGTTCGCCGTGGTCGCCTCCGAGGTCCGCTCGCTCGCGCAGCGCTCCGCCGCGGCGGCCAAGGAGATCAAGACCCTGATCGACGACTCCGTCAGCAAGGTCGAGAACGGCAGCGCGCTGGTCGGCCAGGCCGGCAAGACCATGGGCGAGATCGTGACCAGCGTGAAGCGGGTGACCGACATCATTGCCGACATTTCCGCCGCCTCGCAGGAGCAGTCCAGCGGCATCGAGCAGGTCAGCCACGTCATCACCCACATGGACGAAGGCACCCAGCAGAACGCCGCGCTGGTGGAGGAAGCCACCGCCGCCGCCCGCTCGCTGGAGCAGCAGTCCGGCCACCTGGTACAGACCGTCGCCGCGTTCCGGCTGGAAGCCGACTCCGGCCAGGCGCAGACCCGCCCGCACACGACAGCCATCGACCGCGTCAGTGGATTGCCCGGCGCCGCTGCCAATAGCCCGGTCGACAGTGCGGCCGATCGTCCCGCCGCGTCCACGCCCTCCCGCCCGGCACGGGCCAAGCCGAAGGCCGCCGCCGGCAACGACCAGCATTGGCAGGAGTTCTGACGGACTTCATCCGTCCGGGTGACCTGGAGCGATAAAGGTCCCCGGCCTGCGAGCCGATTCGGGCCCTCTCTCCGACAACCCGCTTGCAGGCTCACCAAACGGCGCACTGACTGAGTGCGCCGATTCTGTTTTTGCGTGATGGGCGGCTCAAATATCGCAGCACGGCAAGACAAACAGACAAGTTATGCATGGACCTGCCGTTACCCGATATAGCGGGGACGACCACGACCGGACATCCACTCCGACGTTGCGCACACCTGCATGTCCATCCGGCCGCTTTGTGCCCGATGTCGGAACCACTTCCCGAGACCTCTCGATGAACCGCCGCCCCACCCAGACCGCCGCGATCCTGGCGCTTTCCTTCGCGATGCCCCTGGCTTCGGCGAGCTCGCTGCCGTTCGATTTCAAGCCCAGCGCCAACCTGCAGTATGAGTGGTCGTCGGTAGACTCCGAACTCGCCGCCTCCGTCAGCGACGACTACTTCCGTCGCGCGCGGCTCGGCTTCCGACTGGAGAACAGGGACCGGCGCTGGCAGTTCGTCGCCGAACACGATTTCGCCGACCGCACGCCCGCAGACGCCTACCTGCAGTGGAATCTTGCCCCCGGTCACTCGCTCCGGGTCGGCCAGTTCAAGCAGCCGTTCCTGCTGGAAGACGCGATCAGCGACAAGCAGACCGCCATGCTGGAGTCTTCATTCGTCGGCGTATTCGCGATCAGTCGCCGCATCGGCGCGGAGTACGCCCGCTTCGGCAAGAACGGCACGCTGAATGCCGCCGTGTTCGGCCAGCGGCTGGACGGCACCAGCGAATCGCCTGGCGTCACGCTGCGTGGCACCCACCTGTTACACGGCGACAGCAGCAACACCGTGCATGTCGGCATGAGCCTCGCCAGTGAGACTCCGGACCGTCACAGCGCCTCCTTCAACGCACCGCCCGGCACCGCCATGGCCGGCCTGCGCGCGGCGTCCACGGGCTCCATCGGCAATGTCGACCGTCTGGACCGCGCCGGGCTGGACGGCCTGTGGATTCATCAGGCGTGGTCGCTGCAAGGTGAAATGGCGCAGGTGTCCGCGCGCCGCGACGGTGCCGACTTCACCGGCCGCGCGAGCAGCGTGCAGGCCACCTGGTCACCCAGCGGCGACGGCCGCAGCTACAAGCGCGGCGTCGCCACGGCACCCTCGCCACAGGGCCATGTCGGCTGGGAGCTGGCATTGCGCTGGAGCTCGATCGACCTGGATGACGGCGCCATCCACGGCGGCACGGCCGAGAGCTACGGCCTGGCAGCCACCTGCTACCTGCACCCCAACGCGCGCCTGATCGCCAACGCTCTGTGGCTGGACGACGAGCGACGCGGCGTTTCCGACACCCCCTTCGTTGCCGGCCTGCGCCTGCAACTCACTTACTGACCCAGCCCTGTCGGCCCGGAGTTTTTCATGTTCAACGACCTCAAAATCGGCAAGCGGCTGACCATCGGTTTTGCCGCCCTCACGTTGCTCATTGTCGTCATGGGCGCTTTCGCCGCCCAGCGCATGGGGACGGTCCAGGACACCGTGCGCGCGATCACCAACGAGTCGGTGCCTGCCATCCGCGACCTGGGCAAGCTGGCGACGATGCTGGCCGAGTACCGGGTCAGCGAACGCGGGCTGGTCGCCAGTTACGAGGATCCCGCCAAGGCCGGCGAGTACAGCGCCGAACTGGAAGAAGGCGCCGACGCGTTCGAGGCCCTGGCGCAGCTGCACGAAGCCAAGATCAACGATCCGCAGGAGCGCCGGTTTTACGACGATGTCATCGCCAAGGCAGGCGTGTACTTCGACAACAGCCGGCAACTGGTCGAGGCACTCAAGATCGGCGACATGACACCGGCGGGACAGGCCGCGGACCTGCGCCAGGCCACCGCGGACGCCGTGGGCGTGCTGCTCGACTACAACATCGGCCTGCTCAACACGGCGGTGGCGGCACAGGAATCCGGGTACCGGATCAACCTGGTCGCCATCGGCGTACTGCTGCTGGTGGCCCTGCTGATCGCGATATTTTCTGCCTTCATGACCACGCGCTCGATCGTGCTGCCGTTTAACGAGGTGCTGGCGGTGGCCAATGCGGTCGCGCGCGGCGACCTGGAACAGCGGATCTCGCACGACGACCAGAGCGAGATCGGCCAGCTGGCCCGTGCCATGCGCGGGATGGTGGCCACGCTGCGTGATTTCGCCGACGCGCAGGGCGAGATCGGTCGCCAGCACGAGGCCGGCGAAATCGAATACCGCATCGCCGCCGACCGGTTTCCCGGCGCGTATGGCCGCATGGCCGGCGAGATCAACGACCTGGTCGCCTCGCACATCGATCTGAAGATGCGGATGATCGAAATCCTCAGCGCGTACGCGCACGGCGATCTGTCGCAGGACATCGAGCGCCTGCCCGGCAAGAAGGCGGAGATCACCAAGGCCGTTGACGCAGTCAAGGCCAACACGCAATCGGTCACCGCCGAGATCAAGATGCTGGTGGATGCCGCCGTGGCCGGTGACTTCAGCCAGCGCGGCGATGCGGAACGGTTCCAGTTCGTCTACCGCGACATGATCCATGGGCTCAACGAGCTGATGACCAGCGCCGATGGCGGCCTCAACGAGATCGGCAATGTGTTGCTGTCCGTCGCCGAGGGCGAGCTCAACCAGCGCGCCGACGAATCGCTGCCGGGGCACTTCGGCCGCCTTGCCGCCGACACCAACCTCACCGTCGATAGGCTGTCGGAGATCGTCGGCCAGATCCGCCAGGGCAGCGACGCGATCAGCTCCGCCGCCAGCGAGATCGCCGCCGGCAACGACGACCTCTCGCGCCGTACCGAGCAGCAGGCCGCCTCGCTGGAGGAGACCGCGTCCTCGATGGAGGAGCTCACCTCCACCGTGCGCCAGAACGCCGACAACGCCCGCCAGGCCAACCAGCTCGCGATCGGCGCGGCCGAAGTCGCCGAAGTCGGAGGCGAGGTGGTCGGCCGCGTGGTCGAGACCATGACCGGCATCAACGAGTCCTCGCGCAAGATCGTCGAGATCATCAGCGTGATCGACGGCATCGCGTTCCAAACCAATATCCTGGCGCTCAATGCCGCGGTCGAAGCCGCGCGCGCCGGCGAGCAGGGCCGCGGGTTCGCGGTAGTCGCCTCCGAGGTGCGCTCGCTCGCACAGCGTTCCGCCGCGGCCGCCAGGGAGATCAAGACCCTGATCGACAATTCGGTGGAACAGGTCGAAAACGGCAGCGCCCTGGTCGGCCAGGCCGGCAAGACGATGGGCGAGATCGTGACCAGCGTGAAGCGCGTCACCGACATCATTGCCGACATTTCCGCCGCCTCGCAGGAGCAGTCGACCGGCATCGAGCAGGTCAACCAGGTCATCACCCACATGGACGAGGGCACCCAGCAGAACGCCGCATTGGTGGAAGAGGCCACCGCCGCCGCCCGCTCGCTGGAGCAGCAGTCCGAGCAACTGGTGCAGACGGTTGCCGCGTTCCGACTGGAAGCTGGTTCCGGCCATGCGCCGGGCCGCCCGCATACCACCACCATCGATCGCGTCAGCGGGCTGACCGGCACCGCCGCCAACGTGCCGGTAAACAGCCCCATCACGACCCCGATCAACCGGCCGGTCGCTGCCCTGGCCACCCATCCCCGCCCCGTTCGGACCCATCCCAAGGCCGTGGCCGGTAATGACCAGCACTGGGAAGAGTTCTAAGAAGAATTGCCGGCCTGTGCTTCTTCGACCACGTTGACCCACACGGAAACGGTGCCCTGTCAGGCACCGTTTCTTTTCACATCCTGCGAGTGCGACGCGGATCTCCTGATCGCAACCAGAACGCGCGATCAGCAGGACGCAGCGCGCTCCCATATTCAAGACATCCGTCGCCCTGCCGATAACGGGAGTGCCTGCGGATCGTTCCAGCGCCGGCCTCCACCCATTTCGCCAAGCCGGCGACAAACGCGGCTCCCCCCGCCGCGGAGTACTCCATGCGAAGCAACCTCCCCATCACCGGTATCGAGATCGAACTCGACGACGATGCCACGCTGGTTTCATACACCGACCCCGATGGCACCATCCTGAAGGTGAATCGCGAACTTATCCGGGTGAGTGGATTCAGCGAAGCCGAACTCGTCGGCCAGCCGCATAACATCGTGCGCCACCCCGACATGCCCTCCGAGGTATTTGCCGACTTCTGGCAGACACTCCGTGCCGGCCGGCCATGGGTGGGAGTGATCAAGAACCGGGCCAAATGCGGTGACCACTACTGGGTGCAGGCGCATGTCACCCCGGTCCACGAGCATGGCCGGGTCACCGGTTACATGTCAGTGCGCCGCAAGGCCAGTCGCGCTGCCGTGGCGGCTATCCAACGCAGCTACGCAGCGTTCCGTGAAGGTCGCCCGCAGGGCCTGCGCGTCCGGGCCGGGGTGGTCGGCAGGCGCGACTGGTTGCGCGACCTCAATCCCCTGTGGCGGTTGTCGCTGCGCCAGCGCCTGATGCTGGCGGCCCTCGGCATAGGCGCGCTCGGAATGAGTCTGGCAACCATGGCGGCCTCCGGCATCGACCCCCGCCTGATCTATGCCATCGCCGCGCTCAGCGGGTGTTTCGGCCTGTACAGCGCGTGGTGGCTGTCGCGCGACATCGTGGACCGGCTGGAGCAGGCCACGAGCCATTTCCGGCGCATCGGCGAAGGCGACTACACCGAAGTCATCGCGATCGCGCGCAACGACGAAATCGGCCGGGTGATGCAGGGAATCAAGTCGATGCAGATCCGCCTGGGCTTCGAGGTCCAGGAGCAGCTACGCAATCACCGCGCGAGCGCGCGCATCCGCAACGCACTGGATTTTGCCCACACCAACATCCTGGTCGCCAACCAGGACCTGGCCATCGTCTATGCCAACAGCGGCATACAGACGTTGATGGGCGCCGCCGCCGACGCCCTCCGCGACAGGGTTCCGGACTTCGACGTCGAGCACCTGATGGGCAGCGACATCACTCCATTGCTGCAGGATCCTGCGCAGCCACGGGAACAACTGCTGCAACTCGACGACGCCTCGACCCGACGGCTGCACCTGGGCGCACGCACGGTGGATGTCATCGTGACGCCTGTGCGCGATGCCGGCGGCACCCAGATCGGTCTGGTCAGCGAGTGGCAGGACCGCACCATCGAACTGGCCATGGAGGACGAGGTCACGCAGGTGCTGCAGGCCGCCGCCGACGGCGACTTCAGCCGCCGCATCCGCACCGACGACAAGCAGGGCTTCCTGCTTCTGCTGGCCGAAAGCATCGACCGTCTGCTGGCTTCGACCAGCGCCAGTCTCGATGCGATGCAATCGGTGCTGCACGCGCTGGCGCAGGGCGACCTGAGCCGCCGCATCGATGCCGACCTGCGCGGCGTGTTCGGTGACATGAAGGCCAGCACCAACCGCACCGTCGACCAGATCGCCGCGACCGTCGGTGCGATCCAGACCGGCGCCCAGGCCATCGATGCCGCCGCGTCGCAGATCGCCGTCGGCAACCAGGAACTGTCGCAGCGCACCGAGCAGCAAGCCGCGTCGCTGGAGGAAACCGCCTCCTCGATGGAGGAACTGACGTCCACCGTGCACCAGAACGCCGACAACGCCCGCCAGGCCAACCAGCTGACCATCAGCGCGGCCGAGGTGGCCAGCCAGGGGGGCGAAGTCGTCGGCCGCGTGGTCCACACCATGAGCGGGATCAGCGAGTCCTCGCGCAGGATCGTCGACATCATCGGCGTGATCGACGGCATCGCATTCCAGACCAATATCCTCGCGCTCAACGCCGCGGTGGAAGCCGCACGCGCCGGTGAACAGGGTCGCGGGTTTGCCGTGGTCGCCTCCGAGGTGCGCTCGCTCGCGCAACGCTCCGCCACCGCCGCCCGGGAGATCAAGACCCTGATCGACGATTCGGTGGAGCAGGTCGGCATCGGCAGCCAGCTGGTCGAGCAGGCGGGCCGGACCATGCAGGACATCGTCAGCAGCGTGAAGCAGGTGGCCGGCCTGGTCGCCGACATCAGCCAGGCATCGCAGGAGCAGTCCGCCGGGATCGACCTGATCAACCAGATGATCACGCAGGTGGACGAAGGCACCCAGCAGAACGCCGCGCTGGTCGAGGAAGCCGCCGCCTCGGCGCGCAGCCTGGAACAGCAGTCCAGGCATCTGGTACAGACCGCGGCGGCGTTCCGCCTCGGCAACGGCACGACCGGTCCAACGGCCGATACGGCGGCACATCCGGATCGCCCGCAAACCATCGCGCACCCCGTGTCGCCCCCTGCACGGAGGTCCGCACATGCATGAGGCCGCCATTGCGCCATCGGCAAAACGCCAACCGCATGATCCGGTGACGACGCGGGAGTTCGTCTTCGACGAGCGCGACTTCCGCCGCGTCGCCCGGCTGATCCACGCCCGCGCGGGGATCAACCTCAGTCCGCACAAGCGCGACATGGTGTACAGCCGCCTCGCCCGGCGCGTGCGCGCTGCCGGCATGCAGCGCTTCGACGAGTACCTGGACGCGCTGGAGCGCGACGGCAGCGGGGAGTGGGAGCACTTCACCAACGCTTTGACGACCAACCTCACGTCGTTCTTCCGCGAATCCCACCATTTCGACATCCTGGCCGAGCACCTGCTCGCCGCCCACGCGGCCCGTACCGACCGCCGCGCGCCGCTGACGATCTGGTGCTGCGCCGCGTCCACCGGCGAGGAGCCCTACTCCATCGCCATCGCCGCCTGCGAGGCATTCGCCACCCTCGCTCCGCCGGTGCGCATCCTCGCCACCGACATCGATACCAGCGTGCTGGAGACCGCCGCGCTCGGGCG
>DATJBR010000151.1:0-3622 GCA_035515255.1 Lysobacter sp.
ACCGCCGAGGTGCCGTTCTCGCGGCTGCAGCGGGCGCTGGTGTACCAGCGTGCCAAGTCGGTCAACGACACCCGCCCGTTCGGCACCATGCAGGACGTCTATGCCAACGATTACGAATGGATCAACCATTCGATGGCGCCCGCACCGCACGGAAACCCGGACTTCCGCGTGCTGATCGGCGCGAAGACCGCGCAGCCGTACTCGACCAGCGTGTTCAATATCTCGGCGATGAGCTTTGGCGCGTTGTCGGCCAACGCCATCCGATCGCTCAACAAGGGCGCCAAGCTGGGCGGCTTCTATCACGACACCGGCGAGGGGTCGATCTCGCCGTACCACCGCGAGCACGGTGGCGACCTCGTGTGGGAAATCGGTTCGGGCTATTTCGGCTGCCGCGACGGAGAAGGTCGTTTCGACGCCGAGCGCTTCGCCGAGAGCGCCCGCGACCCGCAGGTCAAGATGATCGAGATCAAGCTTTCGCAGGGCGCCAAGCCGGGCCACGGCGGCGTGCTGCCGGCGGCCAAGGTCACGCCGGAAATCGCGGTGACCCGCGGTATCGAGGCTGGTGTCGAATGCGTATCGCCTGCCCGTCACAGCGCGTTCTCCACGCCCGTGGAGTTGCTGGAATTCGTCGCCCACCTGCGCGAGCTGTCCGGCGGCAAGCCGACCGGGTTCAAGCTCGCGATCGGCCATCCGTGGGAGTGGTTCAGCATCGCCAAGGCGATGCACGAGACCCGCCTGCTGCCTGATTTCATCGTCGTCGATGGTGCCGAAGGCGGTACCGGTGCGGCACCGGCGGAGTTCATGAACCACGTGGGCGTGCCCATGCACGAAGCCTTGATGCTGGTGCACAACACGCTGGTGGGACTGGAATTGCGTGATGATATCCGCATCGGCGCCGCCGGCCGGATCATCAGCGCCTTCGACATCGTCCGCACGCTGGCGATGGGGGCGGACTGGTGCAACTCGGGACGCGGCTTCATGTTCGCCGTTGGCTGCATCCAGGCCCAGAGCTGCCACACCGACCGCTGTCCGACTGGCGTGGCGACCCAGGACCCGGCGCGCTGGAAAGGACTGGACGTCACCGACAAGTCGATCCGCGTGCATGGCTTCCATCGCAACACGATGATCGCGTTGCGCGACCTGCTGTGTGCGGCGGGATTGAGCAGCCCGGACGAGGTCGGGCCGGAGCACATCCTGCGTCGGGTGTCGCCGATCGAGGTGCGCTCGCTGGCTGCCCTGTACCGGTTTCTCAAGCCGGGCCAGTTGCTGGCCGGCATTCCCGAACACGCGGTGTTCCAGAAGTATTGGACCGATGCGCGCAGCGACTCGTTCGCGGCGCCTGCGCACGTGCAGTCGATGCGGGAGAGCAAGTCGTACTAGCGCCAAGCCACGCGGGCTGAGGTGATCAGCCCGGTCCAGATGGGCAGCTCAGAGCAGTTCGAGCACCCGCTCGGGTGGCCGGCCGATCACTGCCCGTCCGCCATGGACGAAGACCGGTCGCTCGATCAGGCTCGGATGGGAGGTCATCGCCTCGATCAGTTCGGCATCCGATTTCCCGGGGTCGGCCAAGCCGAGTTCGGCGTATTCGGTCTCGCCGGTGCGGAGCAGCTCGCGCGCCGGCACGCCCAGCATCCGCAGCAATTCGTGCAGCTCATCCACGGTGGGAGGCGTGTCCAGATAGTGGATGACCTGCGGGCTGATGCCTTTCTGTTGCAGCAGCTCCAGCGTCCCGCGTGACTTGGAACAGCGCGGGTTGTGGTACAGCCGAGTGTCGTTCATGGGGGGCTCCGGTGCCGGTGGATCGGGCACCTATCGTAGCCGCAGCCATCCGGCGCGATGACGCGAAGGTCGAAGCGGGCTTGCTCTCCGGACTTGCGCCCACAACAAAAAAGCCACCCGCTGAAGGTGGCTTTTTCGCAGTTGTCCTGGTGGGCGGTGCAGGGATCGAACCTGCGACCCTTGCCGTGTGAAGGCAATGCTCTACCGCTGAGCTAACCGCCCCAAGGGCCGCGCAGTATACAGCGAAGCGTGGGATTTTTGGCAAGTGGTTTGTTGCCAGTGCGCCTCACCCGTCTCACCCAATGAGATGCGTCCGTAGTACGTTGACGCAGAAAAATTCATCGTCGCCCGATCACGATCTCGTACCCGATCCGCCAATGCCGGTCGGGCAAGAGGCGGGTCGGGAATGACCGCACCGTCTTGATCCGCAGGGGCCCGCATTGGAAGAAATCGACCGTGGACTGATCGTCTACCGGGCCAGCCGGCTGGAAGGGCTGCTGGAAGCGCTGGCGTATTTCATCGACCAGCACCCGCCGAGCCAGGTGCTCGCGCCGCAGACCGTGATCGCGGCCCATCCGGGGATGAAACAGTGGCTCTCCACCGAGCTGGCGCGCCGGCGCTGCGTGGGCGGTGCCAGTGGCATTGCGGCCAATCTGGACATCGTCCTGCCCAGCGCCTGGCTGGACCGGCTGGCGATGGAAGTACAGGGCGAGTCGGCGGTCGCATTGGTGCCCTATCAGCGTGGCGGCCTGCGTTGGCGCATCCACGAAATCCTTCCGACGCTGCACGACGAGCAGGTGCAACGGTATCTGGAAGGCAGTGACCAGGCGCGCCGACGGTTCCAGCTGGCCGACCGGCTGGCGCGCGTCTACACGCAGTACATCGTGTACCGGCCCGACTGGCTGGATGCGTGGGCCGCCGGCAGGCGTCTTCCGGAGTTGGCGGGTGGCGATTCGCGCGAGCACGATCTGCTGGCGTCGCTGTGGAAAAAGCTGCGGCAGCAGATCGGGCATCCGCATCGCGGCGAATTGTTGAAGCAGGTGCGGTCGAGCTTGCTGGCCGGACAGCCGATCGTCGATGAAGCCGAGCCGCTGCACGTGTTCGGCATCAGCCATCTGGCGCCGTCGGAGTTGGGCGTATTGGCCTCCGTGGCGCAGCGCAGGCCGGTGGTGCTGTACGTGCCGGACCCGTGCCGGGAGTACTGGCTCGATCAGCGCGGCGACCGCGAGACCTTGCGGCAGCAGGTCGAAGCCGATCCCTACGGGCAGGCGACCGAAAGCCTCTTTCTGCAGCAGCGCCATCCGCTGTTGGGCGCCTGGGGCCGGATGGGGCAGCACTTCCTGCTGGCGTTGGACGGCCTGGAGGTCAGCGTCGATATCCGCCATTGGGGCGACAAGTCCGAGGAAATGCCGGACGAAAATCGCCTGCCGCGGCTGCAGGAAAGCATCCGTCGATTTGCTCCGGATCTGCTGGCCCCCGTGGGTGATGTCGCCAGCCAACGCGACGATGCTTCGCTCCGGGTGCACGCCTGCCATACCCGCTTGCGCGAGCTGGAGGTGCTGCGCGACGCGCTGTTGAAGGCGCGGGTGGACAATCCGGACCTGCTGCCCCGTGACATTGTCGTCATGGCGCCCGACATCCAGGCCTATGTGCCGCTGCTGCCGGCGGTGTTCGGTGCGCCCGGTGAGCATCAGGGGCCGTTGCCGTACCACATCGCCGACGTGGCGGTGGCGCGCTCGCACTCGCTGCTGGAAGCCTTCCGCCAGCTGCTGGACCTGCCCCAGTCGCGGATCACCGCGCCCGAAGTCGTCGATCTGCTGGGCGTGCCGGAAATCGCCCGCCG
>DATJBR010000152.1:0-4739 GCA_035515255.1 Lysobacter sp.
CTGTGCGTTCTCCCAGGCCTGTCTGGCCGAGAGCATGGACAAGCGGTCCCTGATGGACCTGCACGTGCTGGTCGAGCACGTCGGCCCGTACCACGCCGGCGATCACATCTTCCGCGAAGGCGATCCGTTCGAGGCGATCGCCGCGGTACGCGCGGGCACGGTCAAGACCTACATGATCGACCGCGACGGCCGCGAGCACGTGCTGGGCTTCCACCTGCCCGGCGAAGTGATCGGTCTGGACGCGATCGACGGCGAGACCTACCCGTGCAACGCCGTCGCATTGGATACGGCGATGCTGTGCCGGTTCTCGTTCCCGAAAATTGCGGTGCTGGCAACCAAGCTGCCCGGCCTGCAACGGCACCTGTTCCGGTTGCTCAGCCGGGACATCGGCCGCGCTGCGCTGCTGGCCGGCGACTGGTCGGCCGACCAGCGCATGGCGGCGTTCCTGATCGGCCTGTCGCGGCGACTGGCCGCGCGCGGGTTTTCCGCCCACCGGTTCCAGCTGACGATGGCGCGCACCGACATCGCCAACTACCTGCGTCTGGCGCCGGAAACGGTGAGCCGGGTGCTGCGCCGGTTCCAGAAGGATGGTCTGCTGCTGGTCGACCGGCGCGAACTGGAACTGCTCGACCGCGACCAGCTGGCCGCGCTCGCCGATCCGATTTTGCATCGCTGATTTTGCCGCGCTGGTTTGCGGCACTGGCTCTGCAGCGCTGACCCTGCGGCCCTGACCCATCACTGACGACCGATCGGTGCCGGCTCCGGGACCTGATGAAGCGACATTGCAAGCACGGGATGCCAGGTGTCGCGCACCTGCCGACACCCGGTCGACAGAACCTCCCTGGATCGGCCACCGCGTCGCCGGGCGCGGCCTCGCCCTGCACGGCACATTCTGCGAACCCGCCCCCACGCAGGTATAACTGGCGCGCGCCAAGGGGATGACGGCCGCGGGCTTGATTCAAGTCAACGTACCGCTGCCGGCAACTGGTGAAGATGGCGCCCATCTGTCCGGGAGAGCAATCGCTATGGAACCAAAAAGTGTGCAAATCACCAGACGACTATGGCTGGGCCTGGGGGCCCTGCTGATCGTCAGCTTCGGCATCATGTTGTGGATCGGAAAGGACATCTACCAGACCGCGCCGCCGATGCCGGAGCAGGTCGTGACCGAAAGCGGGCAGGTGGTCTACACCCGCGATGACATCCAGGCCGGCCGTGTCGTGTGGCAAAGCATCGGCGGGCAGCAGAACGGTTCGATCTGGGGCCACGGTGCGCTGATCGCCCCGGACTGGTCGGCCGAATGGCTGCACAAGGAGGTGGTGGCATGGCTGGATCTGCGCGCACGCGCGGAATTCGGCATGCCGTACGAATCGCTCAACCACAGTGAGCAGGCGAAGCTGCAGGCCGAGATCCAGCCGGAAATCCGCCTCAACACCTGGGACCCCGAAACCGGCTCGATCGTCATCTCCGACGAACGCGCGCAGGCGATCTCGCAGGTGGCCGCACACTACATGAGCGTGTTCTCCAACGACCCGGCCACCGCCGAGTTGCGCGAGGCCTACGCGCTGCGCGAAAACCCGGTGCCCGACGAAGAGCACCGCCGCCTGATGACCGGGTTCTTCTTCTGGGCCTCGTGGGCGACGGTGACCAACCGTCCGGGTGACGAGAAGTCGTACACCAACAACTTCCCGCACGAGCCGCTGGTCGGCAACACACCGACCGCCAGCAGCTTCATGTGGTCGATGTTCTCGATCCTGTTCATGATCGCCGGCATCGGCCTGCTGGCCTGGCATTACGCGGTCTACCACGGCAAGGAAAAGCCGCTGGTGCCGCCCGTGCAGGACCCGGCGCGCGCCATCGTGGTGACGCCGTCGATGCGCGCCACGGCGAAGTATTTCTGGCTCGTGATGGGATTGTTCCTGGTGCAGATCCTGATGGGCGCGACCACCGCGCACTACCAGATCGAAGGCCAGGAGGCGTACGGTTTCGCGCTGGCCGACTACCTGCCGTACGCGGTGACCCGCAGCTGGCACACGCAGCTGGCCATCCTGTGGATCGCCACCGCGTGGCTGGCCACCGGCCTGTACCTGGGCCCGGCGATCTCGGGGCATGAACCCAGGTACCAGAAGTTCGGGGTGAACTTCCTGTTCATCAGCCTGATCGTCATCGTTGTGGGCTCCTTCGCCGGCCAGTGGATGGCGGTGATGCAGAAACTCGGCCTGGCGAAGAACTTCTGGTTCGGCCATCAAGGCTGGGAATACGTCGACATCGGCCGCTTCTGGCAGATCTACCTGTTCATCGGCCTGATGCTGTGGCTGACGCTGGTGGGCCGGGCACTGTGGCCGGCGATGCGCCGCAAGGACCAGACCTCCTCGATCGCGGGCCTGCTGTTCCTGTCCACCGTGGCCATCGGCCTGCTGTACGCCGCCGGCCTGATGTGGAAGGAGGACACCCATATCTCGATCGTCACCTACTGGCGCTTCTGGATCGTGCACCTGTGGGTGGAAGGCTTCTTCGAGGTGTTCGCGGTCGCGGTGATCAGCTTCATCTTCGTCAAGCTGGGGCTGGTGCGTGGCCGCTCGGCAACGATCAACGTGCTGTTCGCGACCATCGTGTTCATGGCCGGCGGCGTGCTGGGCATGTTCCACCACCTGTACTTCGCGGGCGTCACCACCGGCGTGATCGCACTGGGCGCGAGCATCTCGGCGCTGGAAGTGGTGCCGCTGGCGCTGATCGGGCTGGAGGCCCATGAAACCTGGAAGAGCAGCCGCTCCACGCCATGGATGGAGCGTTACAAGTGGCCGATCATGTTCTTCCTCGCGGTCAGCTTCTGGAACCTCGTCGGTGCCGGCCTGCTGGGCTTCCTGATCAACACCCCGCTGGCGCTGTTCTACATGCAGGGCACCAACCTGACCGCCGCCCACGGCCATACCGCGCTGTTCGGCGTGTACGGCATGCTCGGCATCGGCCTGATGCTGTACTGCCTGCGCGGCCTGATGCCCGACAAGGTCTGGAAGGAAGGCCTGATCCGCAGCGGCTTCTGGGCACTGAACATCGGCCTGTCGCTGATGACCATCCTGACCCTGCTGCCGATGGGCGTGCTGCAACTGGAAGCCAACCTGGAGCGCGGCTACTGGTACGCACGTTCGGCGGAGTTCATGAATCGCCCGATCATCGACCTGCTGGTGTGGCTGCGCGTGCCGGGCGACACGGTGTTCGCGGTGGGTGCGTTCCTGATCGCGCTGTTCGTGGTGTCGCTGTGGCTGGGCCGAGTCCCCGTCAACAAGCCCGTTCCAGGGGTGCTGGAGGCGGACAGCGGCGGCTGATCCATCGCGGCAACGGGTACACCAAGGGGCGACTTCGGTCGCCCCTTTTTTTGGTCTCCGTCGCGGCCGGTTCATTCCGCGAGGTGCAGGGCTCGAGATCCGGCGGGCGGCCCTGCTGAATTACGGCGACACGTACCGCCATCGAGCGCCCATGCCGAACTCTCGGTACTCAGGCCAGGGGCTGTGAGACAGAAGCAGCCCGGTGTCACCCATCCACTAGGCCGGCGGAATGTCTTCGTGAATGCAGAGATAGTTGCCCTCGGTGTCCTTGAACCAGGCCACCTTCTCCGCCCCAAGCACACAGACATGGTTGATCGTCTTCAACCCGGGGAGGTCGTAGTCCTCGAACACCACGCCCGCACGCTGCAACTCCTTGATGCTGGCCTCGATGTCAGTCACCTGGAAGCTGATCGCCGTGTGGTCAGCCTTGGTTCCTTCGGGCTTGGGGAGCAGCGCAAGTGTGCTGCCGCCCACCTTGTAGACAAACTTCCCGTCAGGCCGCAACCCGCCTGGCTTCAGTCCCAGACAACCCTCGTAGAACGCTCGCGCACGGCCCATGTCCTTGACGGGCAGCATCGTTGTAATAGATGAGTTGGATAGCATGGGAAGTCTCCGCTGCCGGGGCTTGATTGCCCGGAATCACCCCTGACGCTTCGCTTGATCAGACCTCCAGTGGCAGGCCGTGAGTCGGAAAAAACGTCTTCAAACTTGATCTCGCCTTCCAATCAACGGAGCTCGCTTGATGCAACGGCCAACCCATGGGCGTCAATGACGCGCAGTCTTCTTTTTTATGCGTGGCGGGAGCCAGTTCCACCGGGACGCGCCGCAAAGTGGGGCGGACATCGCCCGGTTCATCGCCGGCCGCCATGGGCGTCTGACCCAGATCAATGCCCGGCCGTCGGGATTCGCCCAGACTGCGGCCATGACTACCCGACCCGACTCCCGCCCCGGCTCGCCGCTGTCGCCCGGTCTGCTCGCCGTGGCGCCGCACCGGCTGATGTTCTTCATCGGCGCGACCAACCTGCTGCTGGCGATGGCGTGGTGGGCGGCGTGGCTGCTGGCGGCGCGCTGGCCGGGCTGGGCGATGCCGCAACCGCAGCCGTACGCGGGCTGGGTGCATGCGTTCGTGATGCAGTACCAGGTGTTGCCGAGTTTCTTTTTCGGTTTCCTGCTGACCACGTTCCCGAAATGGCTCGGCCTGCCGGAGATCGACCGCTGGCGCTATGTGCCGGTCGGGCTGGGCATCTTCGGTGGCCAGATCGCGACCCTGTTGGGCGCACTGGGCTGGGAGGCGGGCATCGTCGTGGGCCTGTGGATGACCGCCGCCGGCTGGCTGGCAGGGTTGCTGACCCTCGGGCCATTGCTGTGGCGGGAGCCAGGCACCACCTGGCATGCGCGCTCGTGCTTCGCGGCGCT
>DATJBR010000153.1:0-1811 GCA_035515255.1 Lysobacter sp.
GCGATCAACCGCTGGCACAACTGTGCGACGACCTCGGCACCGAACGCGCGCACGCTGTCCACGTCATCGGCGTAGGCGAGCATCCGCTGGGTCACCCAGCGCGGGATCTCCGCACCGCACATGTCGGAGAAGCGGCGGATCTGGCTGAAGTTGGAGATAGGCATGATGCCCGGCACGATCGGGATATCGATGCCGGCTGCCCGCACGTCGTCGACAAAACGGAAGTAGGCGTCGGCGTTGTAGAAGTACTGGGTGATCGCCCCATCCGCACCGGCGCGCGCCTTGGCCAGGAAGTGGGCCAGGTCGGTGTGTGCGTCGCGCGCTTGCGGGTGGGTCTCCGGGTAGGCCGCGACTTCGATGTGGAAGTGGTCGCCGGTCTCGGCACGGAT
The DNA here is from genome assembly GCA_035515255.1 of Lysobacter sp. GTDB lineage: Bacteria > Pseudomonadota > Gammaproteobacteria > Xanthomonadales > Xanthomonadaceae > Novilysobacter. The sequence continues at coordinate 390 of DATJBR010000153.1, forward strand.
GAACTCCACCAGTTCGTTGGCGTAGCGCAGGTCGCCCGGGCTGACCATGCCCGAGGGCACGTCGCCGCGCAGGGTGACCAGGCGCCTGGCACCCATGGCCTTGTACAGCTTGAGCAGGTTGCGGATCTCCGCGCGCGAGCCGCCCATGCAGGTGATGTGCGGTGCGGCGTCGTAGGCGTGCTCGCTGCGCAGGCGCTGGATGGCCTCGGGCGTATGGCTCAGCGTCGATCCGCCGGCACCGAAGGTCACGCTGACGTAGTGGGGCGCATGCGCCTTCAGGCGTGCCGCGGTGCGGTCGAGTTGCACGCGTTGCTCGTCGGTCTTGGGCGGATAGAACTCGAAGCTGATCGGGGTCATCGGGACGCGGCCGGGAAGGAATTTCGCAGAGTGTATCGCTTCATCGCGATGAAGTCGTTGTGTACTGCTCCGTGGCTGGAAGCCGCCGGGCCGGCTTGCGGGTCTTTGCAGCTACGGCCTTGCCTGACGCGGCGTTGCCGGCTTCTTCTTCGGACTCTTCTTCGTCCTGGGTCGCGGCACCGGCAGCAGCGCGGCGGTCCGGATCAGCAGGCGTTGCAGTGCCTCGCTGTCGTCCAGCAGTTCGTCGGCGACGGGGTAGGGTTTTGCCACCGGGTAGGGCGGACGTAGCGGCAGGTCGGGGGCGAGCTGCTCCACGGCGGCGGTGGGCTTGATGAACAGGCTGTTGTCGCAGACGAACGCGACGACCTTGCCGTCGAGATACAGGGCGTACTCGCCGAACATCTTCTTCCGGGTGAGGCGCTCGCCCAGGCCGGCCTGCTCGGCGATGTAGTCGACGAAGTCCGCATCTGTTGCCATGGCGGTTGTCCGGGGTGGTTTGGGGCCGGATGACGATAGCAGCAACTCGGCCAATGCCTGGGGACAGTGACGCTGCCGGCAGAACCGCTAACCTGTCCGGTCTTTCCCGCCGACGCCTTGCTGCCGACCCGCCATGTCCATCGTCCTGACTTCCTTCGCCCGTACCCGGTTGTTTCCCCGCGACCGGCGCCGCAACGCCATCCAGGACTGCACGCCGGCCGGGTTCGAGCGCTACCTCAACGAGCACGCGCCACTGAAGGTGCTCGACGGCTATGCGCCGTTCTGCAAGTTGCACGTCCACCAGAACTGGACGTCCACGCGCTGCATCACGGTGCCGGTCACCGACGTCAATCGCCATCTACTGCGCTCGGCCTACGAGGCCCGCTCACGCGAGGAGTTGCCGGTGCTGGTGCGCTGGTTCGAAGGCATCGAGCCGCCGGTGGCGCGCTACATGGTGCCGATCCTCTACAGCCGCGAGCAGATGGCCGTGGAGGGCTCACCCATCGACGGCGACTGGGGTGTGGTCGGTTGCCTGTACACGATGGCGCCGGAGGAAATCCCGATGGCGCCGATCACGATGATGCGCAA
>DATJBR010000154.1:0-4535 GCA_035515255.1 Lysobacter sp.
GCTGCGCGAGGGCGACCGGATCGCGGCCTGCGAGCTGCTGCCCGAGGAGGCCGCGCAATTGAAGGCCAACTTCGCCGCCGACCCGCGCGTCGCGGTGCATGCGCGCGACGGTTACGAGGCCATGAAGGCCCTGCTGCCGCCGAAGTTCGGGGACGTCCGCCTCAACCGTGGACTGGTATTGATCGACCCGCCCTACGAGGCCCAGCTGCAGGAGTTCGACCACATCATCGCCGCGGTGCGCGAGGCGCTGCTGCGCTGGCCGCAGGCCAGCTACGCGGTCTGGTACCCGATCAAGCTGCGTCGATCGTTGAACCAGTTCTTCCGGCGTGCTGCGACGTTGCCGGTGAAATCGTCGCTGCTGGCCGAGTTGATGGTGCACCCCGACGACTCGCCCCTGCGCATGAACGGCAGCGGCATGCTCCTGCTCAATCCGCCGTGGCAGCTCGACCAAACCCTGCGCGCGGCGCTGCCGCTGCTGCAGAAGGTACTGGGGGAAACCGGCGCGTCATCGCGCGTCGAGTGGCTCAAGCAGGCCGACTGAAAGCCGTGCGCTCCGGCTGATTTTCTGGCTCCCCGTCCATTCATGACCTGCGGGGAAGTCAGATCCCGGCGCGCGCGTCCGGCTCGAAGAAGCTCCATCGCACTTCGGGGAAGGCCTGCTTCATCGCCCGTTCGATCGTGTTGATCTGCTCCACCAGCGCGCGGACATCGCGCTCCTCGCGCATCTGCGCCTGCACCGACACCATCGCCTCGTTGCCCAGTTGCATGGTGATCACGCTGATCACCCGGATGATTTCGGGGCGACCGTCGAGGAACTGGCGGATCTGCCGCTGCCGCTCGGGATCCACACTTTGGCCGATCAGCATCGCCTTGATCTCGATCGCCACGAACACCGCCACGATGATCAGCAACGCACCGATGCCGATCGTGCCGATCGCGTCCCACAGCGGGTTGCCGGTGACCATCGTCGCGACCACCGCGGCCAGCGCGAACACCAGCCCCAGCAGCGCCGCCAGATCCTCGCCGAAGATCACCACCAGCTCCGCCTGCCGGCTTTCGCGGAACCACCGCCAGACACTGCGGTGGCCACGCGACTTGTTGACCTCCTGCAGGCAGGTCCGCATCGAGATGCCTTCGGCGACGATCGCGAAGCTCAGTACGCCCACCGCCCACCACAGGCTGCTGCCGGCTTCGATCGCGGGTGCCTGCAGCTTGTGGATGCCTTCGTACAGGGAAAACATGCCGCCAACGGTGAACAGCATCACCGCGACCAGGAACGACCAGAAATAGATCGCCCGTCCGTGACCCAACGGATGCTCGGCCGATGCCGGCTGCCGGGCCTGCCTCAGTCCCAGCAACAGGAGTCCCTGGTTGCCGCAGTCGGCCAGCGAGTGAACGGTTTCGGCCAACATCGCACCGGAACCGGTGAAGAACGCCGCCGCGCCCTTCGCCACCGCGATCGCGAAATTGGCTCCCAGGGCGAACAGGATTGCTTTGGTCGAATCACCATTGCCGGCCATGCTGGATATCCCCGTGAAAACCCGACAATCCTAGCATCGGCCCCGCCCGTTTCCGGGTGGATTCCCGGCGATTCAGCGGCGACCGCGCGGCCGGCAACCGCGTGAATGTGTGATGAAGGCATCATTTACGGCGAATGTGCCAATATTCGCGGATGGCCGCCTCCCGTGAACGACTTCCGCCCTGGCACGAGCGTCAACGCTTGCCCAACGGGCGTGAACTGCTGATCCGTCCCATCCGCCCGGAAGACGCGGAGCCGCTGCGTGCCGGGTTTTCACTGCTGCAGCCCGATGAGGTACGGCAACGGTTCCTGCACTCGTTACGCGAGATTTCCGTCGAATCGGTGGAACGCTTCACCCGCATCAATCCCAAGACCGAGTTCGCGCTGGTCGCGGCCGAACCGTTGCCTCCGGGTGAGGCCTTGGTCGGGGCGGTGGCGCGGATCTCGATCGACCCCGACGGGCGCAACGCCGAGTTCGCGATCCTGGTCAGCCACTACATCGCCGGCATGGGACTGGGGCGCTACCTGATGACCCGGCTGGTGAAATGGTCACGCGGCAAGAAGCTGGAACGCATCTACGGCGATGTGATGGAGAGCAACCTGCCGATGTTGTCGTTGGCGAAGTCGCTCGGCTTCGTCCGCGAATCGCAGCAGGACGGACTGGTGCGGGTCAGCCTGCAATTGCTGCCCGAACCCGGAAGCTGACCGGCATCCCGGGCGACACTGCCCGGACAACCGGTGAACCATACCGCCGGACAGCCCTGCCGGACATCCGCCACGATCGGCCTCCGCGCCGGATCGGCTAAAATCGCCGACTGATGTCCAATCCCACCTTCCCCACTCCGCCGCTGCCCAGGGCCGGCCAGCAGCGCGCCTGGTGGCGTGCGCCGGCATCGCCTTCGGCCCTTGCCTTCCATATCGCCGGTGCGGCCGCGGCCCACGACGGCCCGCTGCTGGCGATCGCGCGCGACAACCAGACCGCACAGCAACTGGAATCCGACCTGCGGACCCTGCTTGGCCCTGCCGGTACGGCAACCGGCACGGCCGGGGTCCTGCCCGTCATGCCCGGGCAGCCTTGGCTGCCCGTCTTGCATTTTCCCGATTGGGAAACCCTGCCCTACGACCATTTCAGCCCGCATCCGGAGATCGTCAGCCAGCGTCTGGCCACGCTCAACCGCCTGCCCACCCTGCAGCGCGGGATCGTGGTGGTGCCGGTGCAGACGTTGCTGCAACGCCTCGCTCCGCTGCGCCACATGGTCGGCGGCAGTTTCGATGTCCGGGTCGGCCAGCGGCTGGACCTGGGGGCCGAGCAGCGCCGGCTGGAATCGGCCGGTTACCGCCACGTGCCGCAGGTGCTGGATCCCGGTGATTTCGCCGTGCGCGGCGGTCTGCTCGACGTGTACCCGATGGGTGCCGAGCAGCCGTTCCGGGTCGAACTGCTCGACGACGAGATCGACACCATCCGCGGCTTCGATCCGGAAACCCAGCGTTCGTTCGACAAGATCTACGCGGTGCATCTGCTGCCCGGCCGCGAACTGCCGCTGGACGAGGCCTCGCTGAAACACGCGCTGGATGCGTTGCGCGAACGTTTCGACCTCGACACCCGGCGCAGCGCGCTGTACCAGGACCTCAAGGCCGGGATCGCGCCGGCCGGCATCGAGTACTACCTGCCGTTGTTCTTCGAGCAGACCTCGACCCTGTTCGACTACCTCGCCGACAACACCCTGCCGCTGCTCGGCGAAGGTGCTGCCGAGGCGGCCAACACGTTCTGGCGCCACACCGGCGAGCGTTACGAGCAACGCCGCCACGACCTGGAACGACCGCTGCTGCCACCCGATGCGCTGTACCTGTCGCCGGACGCCCTGCGCGAACGGCTGAACCAGGGCGTACGCATCGAGGTCTGCGGCGAAGGCCATCCGCAGCGCGAACGCGCGCAGGCACTGGCCAGCCAACCCGCACCCGCGCTGCCGATTGCCGCGCGCGACCAGATTCCCGCCGGCGAGTTGAAATCGTTTCTGGGCAGCTACCCGGGGCGGGTGCTGGTCGCGGCCGACTCTCCGGGCCGGCGCGAGGCGCTGCTGGAGATCCTGCAGGCCGCCGGACTGCAGCCGGACGTGCTGCCGGACTGGCCCAGTTTCCTCCCTCTCAGCCCTGCACACCCTTCGGGCGCCGCTGCGGAAGAGGGGAGTCTGCCGCGCTTCGCGATCGCCGTCGCGCCATTCGAGGACGGCTTCGCGCTGACCGAACCGGCGCTGGCGGTTCTCACCGAGCGCCAGCTGTTTCCCGAGCGCGCCAGCCAGCCACGCCGTCATCGGCGCGCCGGGCGCGAACCCGAAGCGATCGTCCGCGATCTGGGCGAGCTGTCCGAAGGCGCACCAATCGTCCACGAGGACCACGGTGTCGGTCGCTATCGCGGTCTGGTCACGCTGGAAGCCGGCGGCGAGAAGAACGAATACCTGGAGATCGAGTACGCCAAGGGCGACCGCCTGTACGTGCCGGTCGGCCAGCTGCACCTGATCAACCGCTACTCCGGCGCGTCGGTGGAAACCGCGCCGCTGCATTCGCTGGGTGGCGAGCAGTGGAGCAAGGCGAAGAAGAAGGCGCAGGAAAAAGTCCGCGACGTCGCCGCCGAGCTGCTGGAAATCCAGGCCAAGCGGCAGGCGCGCGCGGGATTGGCGATCGACCTGGACCGCGCGATGTACGAGCCGTTCGCGGCCGCGTTCCCGTTCGAGGAAACCCCCGACCAGCACGCCGCGATCGAGGCCGTGCTGCGCGACCTGCAATCCAGCCAGCCGATGGACCGGGTGGTCTGCGGCGACGTCGGCTTCGGCAAGACCGAAGTCGCGGTGCGTGCCGCCTTCGCAATGGCCGCCGCCGGCAAGCAGGTCGCGGTACTCGTGCCGACCACCCTGCTGGCCGAGCAGCACTACCGCAACTTCAGCGACCGCTTCGCCGACTGGCCGCTGAAGGTCGAGGTGCTGTCGCGCTTCAAGACCGCCAAGGAGATCAAGGCCGA
>DATJBR010000155.1:0-4326 GCA_035515255.1 Lysobacter sp.
TGGCGATGGCCGCATCAGCCGTGAGGAAGGCGATGTCGATCCTGATTTCTCCGCCAACTTCGACATGGTGGATACCAATCGGGACGGCTACATCAACCGTGCCGAGATGGACGCGCGTGACGCGGTCGAGGACATTCCGGAGCCGGAGGAAAAGGACGAGTACTGATCCGGGGCTGATCTGGGCAGCCTCCGCAGGCAGCACGCTCTGTAGCAGTGCAGGTGCATCCGATCGTGGCATCGGGACGCAGTGCGGCGCCCTGTGTTCAGTCGGCCTTGCGTCGGAACCGGTACAGCACGGCGCCGACCAGCAGCGCGATCGCGCCAGCGATCAGGTTGGCCCTGCTCGCGCTCGCCAGCAAGGCCAGCGACATCAGCGTCGCCACCATCGGAATGACCGGGCCGCCGGGCAGTTGCAATGCCTGTGGCCGGTTGCCATAGCGCTTGCGCAACACCAGCACCGACATCGAGGTGCCGATGTAGGTCGACAGCCGTGCGACCATCGACAGTAAGGCCAGTTGCACGAACGAACCGGTCAGCGCCAGCGCCAGCGAGATTGCTCCGAGCACGATGATCGCCACCGCCGGCGTGTGGAAACGGGGGTGGATGGCGGCCAGCGAGCGCGGCCCGTATCCGTCCACCGCCAGCGCATGCAGGTAGCGCGGGCCGAGCATGATCGTGTTGCTGTTGGTACCCAGGATCGACACCGTCGCACCGATTGTCAGGATCAGCGCCAGGGTCGGCCCGCCAAAGCGCGCCGCCGCATCGGCCAGCGGCGTGGTGGACTCCGCCAGCTCCGGCAAGGTGCCCAGCGCGACCCATTGCACCGCGGCATAGATCGCCGTCACCACGACGATCATCGTCACCAGCGCGAAGGGAATGTCGCGACGCGGGTTGCGGTACTCGCCCGCCGCGGCCGGGAGGTTTTCGAAGCCGGCGTAGGCGAACAGCAGCAGCAACGCGGCCTGGCCGAGGTCGCCCAGCGGGATCGCACCCAGCCCGCCGAGACTGATCGGCGGCATCGCGCGCGCCGGATCGACGAAGAACGCGCCGACCGCGATGAACATCGCCAGCGGTACCAGCTTCGCGATCGCCAGGCCGACGCCGGTGCGTGCGGCCGCGCGCACCCCGACCACGTTGATCCAGGTCAGCGCTACCAGCGAGCCGACCACGATCGCGATGCGGGTGAAGCCGGTGGCCGCCGCGGGCCAGAAGTGGGTCACCGCCTCGGCCAGCCCGTTGCTCAATGCCGCCGCGCTGGCGACCCGGGTCAGCGACAGCATCCAGCCGACCTCGAAGCCGATGAACGGTCCGAACGCTTCGCGCGCGTACAGATAGCCGCCGCCGGGCTGGTCGAAATAGCTCGCGGCCTGGGCGTAGCACAGCACCAGCAGGCTGACTGCCACGCCCGCCAGCACGATTGCCCACAGGCTGGCGGGGCCGAGCAGCACGGCCGCCGCCGCCGGCAACAGGTAGATGCCGCTGCCGATCACGTCGTTGATCGACAGGCCGACCAGTTGCCAGCGACCCACCGCCCGCACCAGATGGCCGGAACCGGCCGGCGATGGCGGATGCGCGACGACGTCGGACGGCGGCGGCGAGGTGGGCTGGCTCAAGGGCGTTCCGGCGTGATGGCGACTGCCCCGGAGGTTAGCGCGTCAGGCGGCCGGTGGTGCGAGACGGAGCAGGCGTGCCCCGGGGCCGTCCTCCAACAGATAGATATCGCCATCCGGGCCCTGCTCGACCTCGCGGATGCGCGCGCCCATGTCGAACCGTTCGGCCTCGTGCGCGCCCTCGTCATCGAACACGACCCGCACCAGCGCATTCGACGACAGCCCGGAAATCAGTGCATCGCCCTGCCAGGCGGGAAACCTGTCGCCGGAGTAGAAGATCAGGTCGCTTGGCGAGATCACCGGCGTCCAGCTGATCGCCGGCGCGTTGAACTGCGGCTGGGTGTCGTGGCGGGGGATCGGGCGACCGTCGTAGTGATCGCCGTTGGAAACGATCGGGTAGCCGTAGTTGCCGCCCCGCTCGATCCGGTTCAGTTCATCGCCGCCCTTCGGGCCCATTTCCACTTCCCACAACTCGCCCTTGGCATTGAAGGCGATGCCCAGCGGATTGCGCTGACCGAGCGACCATACCTGCGCCGCCACGCCGCCCTGCTCGGCGAAGGGGTTGTCGGCCGGCACGCTGCCGTCAGCGTTGAGGCGGATGATCTTGCCCAGGTTGGACTGCATGTCCTGCGCCGGATCGAACTTCTGCCGCTCGCCGGAGCTGATCCACAGGTGGCCGTCGGGGCCGAAGGCGATGCGATGGCCGAAATGGCCGCGCCCCTGCGCCTTGGGAACCTGTCGCCAGATCACCTTCAGATCGGTCAGTCTGGCACCGCCCTTGTTGTCGACGACCAGCTTCGCGCGCGCCACTGCCGCACCGCGGGTGTCGTGATCGCCGGCTTCGGCATAGCTCAGATACACGAGTTTGTTGCGTGCGAAATCCGGATGCGCGACCACATCGCCCAGTCCGCCCTGGCCGCCGGCATCGACCTCGGGCACGCCGCTGACATCGATGGACTTGCCACCCGGTTCGAGCAGCTTGAGCGTGCCGTCCATTTCGGTCACCAGCAGTCGCCCGTCACCCGGCAGGAAGGTCATCGCCCATGGTTTGTCGAAGCGGGCGACTTCGCTCACCACGAACGGCCGGCCATCGGTCACGCCGGCTGCGGCGGTGAGGTCGGCGGCCTGGGAGTCGGCAGGCGCGGTGCTGCCGTTGCCGGGGCTGCAGGCGGAAAGCAGGGCCACCGCGATGGTGGTCAGCAGGCGAGCATGCATGGGAATCCTCAGATGACGGTGGCGGCCTCGAACGGTAACGCCTTCGCGCCGGCACTGACAATGGAAGGCTCGGCGGCGGTCAGCAGTTCCTTCGGCGCGTCGATCACGACGAGGATGTTGCCGGCCTCGATTTCATCGTGGAACTTGCGTCGCACCGGGTCGGGCATCGTGGAGCCGACCAGCGCCGAGCTCAGGCTGCCGATCGCCGCGCCGGCGAGCGTTGCCGCAGCGACGCCGATCATCGTCATGCCCAGCGGCGGGATGGCGACCAGCACCAACCCGGCCAGCAGGCCGGCGCCCGCGCCGTAACCGGCACCGCGCCCGGCGGCGGGCAGCAGGTCGGTGTCGGCCTCCTTGCGCTCGTTCGGGATCGATTCGATCTCGATGTCCGAGCGTGCCACCAGGAGGACGTTCCGGTCCGGAATGCCGGCGGCGACTGCGGCGTTCATCGCGTCCACGGCGGTGGGCAGGTCGGGCGTGCTGAATACATGTCGCAATTTCATGGCTCACTCCCTTGGCAAGCGATGTGCGCATGGGAGGGCAAGTGCGGTTGCGTGGCCGGCAAGGCGCCACGCGATCCCGGGCATTGGGCCGGCCATGCGTTTCCCGGCGGGGTGCGGCTGCCAGCTTTGCGCCGTTGGGGTTACTCATGTGTGATGAGGCGTACGCTGTCGCCAGGCCGATCTTCGTGCCTCCTGTGCCTATACCGGAGCCTTCCATGCTGCCCAGCATCCCCACCCAATGCCCCTGCTGCGGCGAGCCGATCGACCTGCTGGTCGATGATTCGATCGAGCAGCAGGACTACACCGAGGACTGCGCGGTGTGCTGCCGTCCCCTCCGGGTGACCGTCGTCATCGTCGATGGCGATCCGCAGGTGAATGTGTCCGCCGAAAACGGTTGATGGCGACTTTGCGGTCGTCTTTGCCTGTGGGTAGCGAATCCATGCAGGCATACTGACGCGATGAAAAAAATCCGCATGATCGGCTTCGACGCCGATGACACCCTGTGGCGCAGCCAGGACTATTTCGACGATGCCCAGAAGGAGTTCGAACGCATTCTCGGGGCCTGGGTCGACCTGGACGAAACCGCCCTGCAGGAGCGCCTGTACCAGGTGGAATCCGGCAACATCGGCATCTTCGGCTACGGCGTGAAGGGCATGGTGCTGTCGATGCTGGAAGCCGCGGTCGAGCTGACCGATGCCCGTATCAGCGCGGCCGACCTGCATCGCATCGTCGGCCTGGGCAAGGAACTGCTGCGGCATCCCGTGGAGCTGCTGCCGGGCATCCGCGGGGCGGTGGAGGCGATCGCGCGCGATCACGACCATGCCATCGTGATGATCACCAAGGGCGACCTGTTCCACCAGGAAGCCAAGGTGCGCCAATGCGGCATGGCCGAGCTGTTCCGGCGGATCGAGATTGTTAGCGAGAAGGACACCGCCACGTATGCGCGGTTGCTGGCCGAGTTCGACCTGCAGCCGGAGAACTTCGTGATGATCGGCAAC
>DATJBR010000156.1:0-2963 GCA_035515255.1 Lysobacter sp.
GACCAGCCAGGGCAGCCAGTACTTGGGCATGCTCTCGGTGCCCATCATGTCCCAGGGGTGGACGAGGATCGCCGCGCCCAGTTCGCTGGCGGCCTGGAAAAACTCGAACAGTTCCGGTGCGTCCAGGTTCCAACCGCCGACATGGCTGCCGATCTGCACGCCCTGCAGGCCCAACTGGTCCATGCAGCGTTCCAGCTCCTGCACCGCCAGCCGCGGTGACTGCAGCGGCACGGTGCCGATGCCGGCGTAGTGGCGGGGGTAATCGCGGCAGGTGGCTGCCATGTGGTCGTTGAGGGCCTGGTGCAGCTCCAGCGCGTGATGCGGCCGCGCCCAGTACGAGAACATCACCGGCACCGTGCTCAGGACCTGCACCTGCACGCCAAACCGGGCGTAGTCGTCGATGCGTTCCTGCGGGTCCCAGGTCTTGGACCAGATCTCGCGGAAGAACTTGCCGTCCTTGTATATCCGGTGACGGCCGTCTTCGGTGTGGTGGATCACCGGAAAGCGCAGGTCGCCGTACTTGCGTGCAAGGTCGGGCCAGTTGCGCGGCAGGTAATGGGCGTGGGTATCGATCTTGAGCATGCGGGCAGTCTAGCCGTGCCGCTCAGGTGTCCGACATGACGTACTTGTCGGGTGCCGGATTGAGGTGGCCGCAGTGTCTGCAGCTGCGGTGATCGACGGAGGCGTAGAAACGCTCGAACACCGGCGGGAAGTCCGTCTCGATGTCATGCAGATGGAAGAACTCCTCGTACAGCTTGTGGTTGCACTGCTCGCAGAACCACATCAGGCCGTCGTCCTCGTGCGGCAGGCGGCGGCGTTCGACCACCAGCCCGATCGAGCCGGACATGCGCTGCGGCGAGTGCGGCGTGCGCGGCGGCAGCAGGAAGATCTCGCCGGCGCGGATCGGGATGTTGCGCACCACGCCATCCTCCTGGATGCGCAGGATCATTTCACCCTCGATCTGGTAGAACCACTCCGGGCCCTCGTCGAAGTGGTAATCGGTGCGCACGTTGGGGCCGCCCACCACCATCACGATGAAGTCGCCGTCGTGGATCACCTTGTTGCCGACCGGCGGCTTGAGCAGGTGGCGGTGTTCCTCGATCCAGGCGTGCAGGTTGATCGGGTTCGGCAGCACGGTCATTCCTCCAGGGCGGCGACGCACTTCAACTCGATCGCGATCGGCGTCGGCAGTGCGCTGATGCCGAGCGTCGTGCGGCAGGGCGCGGCATCGATGTCCGGGAAAAACTCGGCCCATACCGCGTTGTAGTGCTTGAAGTCGGCCGCCATGTCGGTGAGGTACACGGTGACGTCGACCAGATCTTCCCAGCGTGCGCCGCTGGCTTCCAGTACCGCACGCACGTTGGCGAACGTGGCACGGGTCTGGGCATCGATGTCGTAACTGACCAGGCGACCGTCGGCGTCGTGGACATTGCCACGGATCGCGTTGGTGACCGGGTCGCGGGGTCCGATACCGGACAGGAACAGCAGCCCGCCGACCCGGCGCGCATGCGGATAGCGGCCGACCGGGGCTGGCGCGGTCGACGTCTGGACGCCGGCGCCCAATTCAGCGGTCCTCGCGGTCGGCATGGATCCGGGCCAAGGCCGCGGCATATCGCTCGCGCATGGTCGACAGTGCGTCCATGTCCACGCCCAGGTCGTGCACACGGCCGTCGCGCAGCGTGTAGACCCAGCCATGCACCGCCAGCGGTTGGCCGCGCTCCCAGCAGTCGCGCACGACGGTGGAGTGGCAGACGTTGCCCACCTGTTCGAGCACGTTCAGTTCGCACAGGCGGTCGTGCCGGAGACCCTCGTCGCCGAGCTCCTCCAGGAACCGCGAGTGCGTCTCGGCAACATTGGCGACATGCCGGATCCAGTTGTCCGACAGCCCGACGCGCTGGTCTGTCAGCGCCGCATGCACGCCGCCGCAGCCGTAATGACCGACCACCAGGATGTGCTTGACCTTCAGCACATCGACCGCGAACTGGATCACCGACAGGCAGTTGAGGTCACTTTGGACCACCACATTGGCGATGTTGCGATGGACGAAGACCTCGCCGGGAGCGACGTCGATGATCTGGTTGGCCGGCACCCGCGAGTCGGAACAGCCGATCCACAGGTATTCCGGGGCCTGCTGGCGGGAAAGCCGCTCGAAGAAGGTCGGGTCTTCGGCGTTGATGCGGTCTGCCCACTCGCGGTTCTTGCGCAGCAGGTCGGGGATCGAATTCATGCAGTGTCTATTCCAGGTGGATGCCGACGTTGCGTGCGTCGGTGAAGAATCGCATGGCCTCCATGCCGCCTTCGCGGCCGAGGCCGGATGCACCGCTGCCGCCAAACGGCGTGCGCAGGTCGCGTTGCATCCAGGTGTTGATCCAGACCATGCCGACGCGCAGCTGCGCGGCCAGGCGATGGGCGCGGTTGAGGTCGCGGGTCCAGAGCGAAGCGGACAGGCCGTAGTCGCCGGCATTGGCCAGAGCGAGCGCCTCCTCGTCGTGGTCGAAGGCCTGCAGGGTGACGACGGGGCCGAAGATCTCTTCGCGATTGGTCGCGCAATCCGGGCCGAGATGGTCGATCACGGTCGGGGCGACGAACCAGCCGGGGCGATCGAGTGCCGTGCCACCGCAAAGGATGCGTCCGCCTTCGGCACGGGCGCGATCGAGGGCGGCGACAACCTTGTCGAAATGGGCCTGGGAGACCAGCGGCCCGAGGTCGGTGTCCTTGTCGGCCGGATCGCCCACGCGCAGCGCCAGTGCGCGTTCAACCAGCGCATCGCGGAATTCGTTGTAGATGCGGCGTTCGATCAGCAGGCGCGAGCCGCACAGGCAGATCTGGCCGGAGTTCTGGAACGCGGAGCGCACGAGGGTGTCGAGGTGGTCGCGCCAGTCGCTGTCGGCGAACACCAGCGTCGGGTTCTTGCCGCCCAGTTCCAGCGAGACCTTCCGCAACAGCGGGGCCGCCAACCCGGC
>DATJBR010000157.1:0-3834 GCA_035515255.1 Lysobacter sp.
GCATTTCCGCACGCACCGTTGCCGGATCGCACCGCGCGTCAATGGGCAGCCGCGCAGCATCCGGCACTGGCCGGTAGCGGTCCGCTGCTGCTGTTGCCCGGCCGCGGTACCCGCCTGAAAGGGCATGCCGATGCGTTGGAACTGCTGGCGCGGCTGCGCGGCAACGGTCTGGATGCCCGGTTGTGGCTGCCTGGTGCGCGCGAGTCCGGCCGCGGGGCGTACATCGCCGAACTCGAAGCCCGGGCGGTGGCGCTGGGAATCGAAGGTGCGCTGGCGTTCACCGCGCCCACCGATGCCATCGCCCGTGCCTATGCCGCCAGTGATCTGGTGCTGCAGTTGTCGCGCAAGCCCGAGGCGTTCGGCCGCACCGTGATCGAGGCGTTGTCGGTCGGTCGCCCGGTGCTGGGCTGGGCCCACGGCGGGGTGGGCGAATTGCTCGGCCAGTTGCAGCCCGCGGGCGCTGTGCCGGCGTTCGATGAGGCGGCCCTGCACCAGCGCGCCCGCGACCTGTTGGCCCGGCCGCCGGTGACAGCCGTTACGATGCCCCTGCTGTCGGATTACACCCTGCACGCCATGCAACGAGCGACCCTGGACGTCTATGCCGAACTCATCGACTGACCTGCCCGCGTCACCGCATCCGCCCGGGAAGGCCGCGCGCGGGCAACCGAGCCAGGGGTGGCGCTGGGCCCCGGCGTGGGTGCTGGCCTATGTCGCGTTGTGGCCCGCGCCCGGTTATGCCGAAGGCGTCCTCGTGCTCGGTGCGCTGCTGGCGATCTTCAAGTTGATCGGCTCGCGCTTCCGTGGCGGCAGCCAGTTGTTGAGCGGCGCGGCCTGGGCGCTGACCAGTGTGCTGTTCTTCGCCTACTGGTTGCCCGAACTGGTGTCCTCGTTCGATGCGGTGGACCCCGGTCGCGCGCTGCGCGAGGCGGCCGCCGACCTGCGCTACCTGCCGTTCCTGTGGTTGGTGGCCTCGGCCGTCGCCAGCCAGCGTGGACGTCGCATCACTTTGGGCGGACTGGCAATCATCGTCGGCATCTGGACGGTCGATGCCCTGTTGCAGGCGCTGACCGGTACCAGTCCGCTGTTTTCCGGTATCGAAACGATCAAGCAGGCGATCAGTGGCCACGGCATGTGCACCGCCGTCGAAGTCGCGGGTCGGGATCGACTGAGCGGTGTGCTCGGGCCATGCAACCTCAAACTGGGTCTGGTCCTGGCGAGCCTGTCGCCGTTCGCGTTGTACGCGACGGGCCGTCGGTTCGGAGTCTCCGGCTGGCTGCTGGCCGCCACTGCGATCGGCGTGGTGGTGGTGCTGGCCGGCTCGCGCGCATCGTGGATCACCTATGCGCTGGTGCTGGTCTTGTCCGGTTGGCGCCTGCTGGGTTGGAAGAAGCTGCTGGGCGTATTTGCTTTCGGTGCGGTCATGCTGGTGGTACTCGGTATCGCCTCGCCCGACGTGCGCCAGCGGCTGGAGCGCACGACCCACGTGCTGGCGGCCAACGAAGCCGGGGTCGACCGTGCCTTGTCCGGACGCACCCGGATCTGGGGCGCGGCGCTGTGCATGGCCCGTCACCACCCGATCAACGGCGTGGGTGCCCGCGGTTTCCGTGAAGCATTTCCGGATTGCGACCCGCAGTCCGGGCAGCTCGCCCAATGGGGAGAGGGGCCGGCGTTTCATGCCCACCAGATCGTTCTCGAAATTCTCAGCGAGACCGGCGGTTTCGGCCTGCTGTTGTGGCTGGCGGGTGCCGCGTTGGCCTGGCGCGCATGGCGCTTCGCCGATGCCGCCGCCCGCGAGCGGGCTCGCCCGGCGATGCTCGCCCTGGTGGTCACCGTGTTCCCGCTCAATACCCACCTCGCGTTCTATTCCACGTTCTGGGGCGGACTGACCCTGCTGCTGGCGGCCCTGTATGCCGGCAGTTTGTTGGCTTTGCCGGACAGGACTGAGCAGAAGTAGCTGGCAGCAACAGCAACAGCACAGCAACGGAGCGGGATGTAGCGAGGGCTTCGGGGAGGGCGTCGCCCTGGTGGGGAGCTCTTGCTGCCCGGTTCGGGCGGGCTTCCTGCCCGCACTCATCGCCGCAGGCCCGTTCCGCGGCCCGGCCCGGCGCAGCGCGCCGGGCGTTCACGCGACCCGCGCGGCAATGCCGCGGAAACGGGTCACGCTCACCCTTGGCCTGCTGTCCGCAACACCCCGCCAGGACGTCGCATTGGCGAGCGGTTGACGTGAATTCTGGCTGCTCTGCCACGGCGAAAAATCCGCATGGTCGCTGGCTGTTCGGCCACTGAGAAATTCTGGCAGGCGCTGCCTGCGCCATCCATGAACCGTGGCTCTGGGCTCAGGCCAGACAAAAGGCGTCGTTTATTGGCATCGAGTCACGTGTACTTGAGCGCGCTGCAACGTTGTTGCGGCAGGCCGACAGCTTTTGATTTTCCTTCGACTACCGAGAAATTCCGGTGGCGCCTGTCGGGTGTCCCGATCACCAAGCGAATATCGTGGAGCGACTGATCGGGATACCCGACAGGCGCAGCCCTGTCCTGACGCGTTCTGCTCTGATCAGGCAAGCGCTACCTCACGTGCCGGGCACCGGACAGGTCTACCCGCGCCGGTAAGGCGAGCTCATCCCCGGGGGACGCCGTTTGAACCGGCGGTGGATCCACAGGTACTGGCTGGGCGCCTCGCGCACCATGGCCTCGATCGCGGCGTTGACCTTCGTGCTGTCGATGGCGGCATCGCTGGACGGAAAATCTTCCAGTGGCGCACCCAGACGCAGCACGTAATCCGCACCCTCGCGACGATGGAAGAATGGCACCACCGCGCAGCCGGTGAGGCGGGCGAACTGGTGGGTCGCGGTGATCGTCGCCGCCGGCACACCGAAGAACGGCGCGAACACGGTGTCCTTGCCGCGCATGTCCTGGTCGGGCGCGTACCACAGCAGGCCGCCCTGCTTGAGGTGGCGCATTGCCGGGCGCAGTTCGGCATTGGCGAACATCGCGCAGGCGTAACGCAGGCGTCCGCGCTTGACCGCCCATTCCATCACCGGACTGCGGTGGCGACGGTACATGCCGGCCAGCGGCAGGTGGTCGCACATCAGCCGCCCGCAGATCTCCAGGGTCAGGAAGTGTCCGGATACCAGCAACACGCCCCGCCCTTGCGCGCGGACCGCCTCGATGGCCTCCACACCCTCGATCCGCACCGTGCGACGCATCGGCCTGACCGAGCCCCACCACGCGCGCGCGAACTCGAACAGGCCGATGCCCAGGTCGCGAAAGCTCGCCCGCAGCAAGGCCTCGCGTGACGCTCCGTCCAGCTCCGGAAAGCACAGCGCCAAGTTGATCCGCGCCGCCCGCCGCCGCTCGCCGGCCAGGCGCAGCGCGAGCGCCCCGATGCCGGCACCGAGCATGCGTTGCAATGTCCAAGGCAGGCGCGCGGCCAGCCACATTCCGCCCAGCGCCAACCACATCGGCCAGTGGCGCGGCCCCAATGGAGCGGTGCCGGCGGAGGTCGGGCTGGCCGCAACGGGAGCGGTGGACGCGGACGAGGTGGTGTCGGACATGACTGCGATTCTACCGGGCACGATTCCAACGGCAGGTTTTACCGGGCAGTCCCTTGGTGCGGACCGCGACGCACCGCACCCGCGCATGCCGCGCCGGCAGGGCCGTACAGTATCCTTCGCGCATGCGAACAGACCTGATCGAGCGCCTTCTGCGCGGCCTGTATTCGACCGCGCTTTACTTGCTGGTGCCGCTCACGGTGTACCACCTGATCTGGCGCGGCTTCCGCCAGCCCGCCTATTTCCAGCGCTGGAACGAGCGCTACGCGCGTTATTACGACGA
>DATJBR010000158.1:0-14972 GCA_035515255.1 Lysobacter sp.
CAGTTCCATCATGTTGACGGTCTTGCCGACGCCGGCGCCGCCGAACAGGCCGACCTTGCCGCCCTTGGCGAACGGGCACATCAGGTCGATGACCTTGATGCCGGTTTCCAGCAGGTCGTTGGCTGCGGCCTGCTCTTCATAGGACGGCGCCTCGCGGTGGATTTCCCACTGCGTGGACGACTCGACCGGACCGGCTTCGTCGATCGGGCGACCCAGCACGTCCATGATGCGGCCTAGCGTGCCCAGGCCGACCGGCACCGAGATGCCCTTGCCGGTGTTGGTCGCAATCAGGTTGCGCTTCAGGCCGTCGGTGGAGCCCAGCGCGATCGCACGCACCACGCCGTCACCCAGCTGCTGCTGCACTTCCAGCGTGATCTCGGTGTTCTCGACCTTCAGCGCGTCGTACACGCGCGGAACGGACTCGCGCGGGAACTCGACGTCGACGACGGCACCGATGATCTGAACGATCTTGCCCTGGCTCATGATGTTTCCTCGTATCTCAAATGCTGCTTTGCGGATCGCAGGTCGCGGCCGCGGGATGTTGGATGGGAACCGCTGCGTCGCCGGTCAGACCGCCGCCGCGCCGCCGACGATTTCGGAAATCTCTTGGGTGATCGCCGCCTGCCGCGCCTTGTTGTAGACCAGCTGCAGGGTGTCGATCAGCTTGTTGGCGTTGTCGGAAGCGGACTTCATCGCGACCATGCGTGCGGCGTGCTCGGACGCCACGTTCTCCAGCACCGCCTGGTACACCAGCGACTCGATGTAGCGGGTCAGCACGTGATCCAGCACGGTCTGCGCATCGGGTTCGTAGATGTAGTCCCAGTCGTGGCGCGAGACCGGCGCATCCGACGCGGGCAGCGGCAGCAGCTGCTCGAACGTCGCCTGCTGGACCATGGTGTTGACGAAGTCGTTGTAGCAGATGAACACGCGATCGATGGTGCCGGCGCTGTAACCGTCCAGCACGACCTTGATCACGCCGATCAGCTGCTCCAGCTTCGGCTGGTCGCCCAGGTGGGTGACCGAGGCCAGCATGTTGACCTTGACCCGGCGGAAGAACACCGATGCCTTCTGGCCGATGGTGACCACGTCGACCTCGACGCCCTGCTCCTGCCACTGGCGGATCTCGCCCAGCAGCTTGCGGAACAGGTTGTTGTTGAGGCCACCGGCCAAGCCGCGGTCGGAGGACACGATGACGTAACCGACGCGCTTGGGATCCGCGCGCTCGGTCATGTAGGGATGCTGGTAATCGGAATGGGCCTGGGCCAGATGCCCGATCACCTGCTTCATCACCCGCGCGTACGGGCGCGATACCTTCATCCGCTCCTGCGCCTTGCGGATCTTGGAAGCCGAGACCATCTCGAGCGCGCGCGTCACCTTGCGGGTGTTCTGCACACTCTTGATCTTGGTTTTGATTTCACGTCCGCCTGCCATCGTCTTTTCCGCCTTACCAGGTGCCGGTCTGCTTGAACTCTTCGATGCCCTTCTTGAACGTCGCCTCGATCTCGTCGTTCCATGCGCCGCTGGCGTTGATCTTGCCGATCAGCTCGCCCTGGGTATTGGCGAAGTGCGCATGCAGGCCTTCCTCGAACGCCAGGATCTTGTTCACCGCGACGTCGTCGAGGTAGCCCTCGTTGACCGCGTAGATCGACAGCGCCTGGTCGGCGATGGACATCGGCAGGTACTGCTTCTGCTTCATCAGCTCGGTGACGCGCTGGCCACGTTCGAGCTGCTTGCGGGTGGCTTCGTCCAGGTCCGAGGCGAACTGCGCGAACGCCGCCAGCTCACGGTACTGGGCGAGCGCGATGCGGATGCCGCCCGACAGCTTCTTGATGATCTTGGTCTGCGCCGAGCCACCGACGCGCGACACCGAGATGCCGGCGTTCACGGCCGGACGGATGCCGGCGTTGAACAGGTCGGTTTCCAGGAAGATCTGGCCGTCGGTGATCGAGATCACGTTGGTCGGCACGAACGCGGACACGTCGCCGGCCTGGGTCTCGATGATCGGCAGCGCGGTCAGCGAACCGGTCTTGCCCTTCACTTCGCCGTTGGTGAACTTCTCCACGTATTCCTCGGACACGCGCGCGGCGCGCTCCAGCAGGCGGGAGTGCAGGTAGAACACGTCGCCCGGATACGCTTCGCGGCCCGGCGGGCGCTTCAGCAGCAGCGAGATCTGGCGGTACGCCACGGCCTGCTTGGACAGGTCGTCGTACACGATCAGCGCGTCTTCGCCGCGGTCCATGAAGTACTCGCCCATCGTGCAACCCGAGTAGGCGCTGATGTACTGCATCGCCGCCGACTCGGACGCGGTCGCGGCGACCACGATGGTGTGGTCCATCGCGCCCTGCTCTTCCAGCTTGCGCACGACGTTGGCGACCGAACTGGCCTTCTGGCCGATCGCGACGTACACGCACTTAATGCCGGTGCCCTTCTGGTTGATGATCGCGTCGATCGCCATCGCGGTCTTGCCGGTCTGGCGGTCGCCGATGACCAGCTCGCGCTGGCCGCGACCGATCGGGATCATCGCGTCGACCGACTTGTAACCGGTCTGCACCGGCTGGTCGACCGACTTGCGCCAGATCACGCCTGGGGCGACGCGCTCCACCGGCGCGGTCAGCTTGGCGTCGATCGGGCCCTTGCCGTCGATCGGCTCGCCCAGCGCGTTGACCACGCGACCCAGCAGCTCGTTGCCGATCGGCACCTCGAGGATGCGGCCGGTGGTCTTGGCCACGTCGCCTTCGCGCAGGTTCTCGTAGCCGCCCAGCACCACGGCGCCGACCGAGTCGCGCTCCAGGTTCAGGGCCAGCGCGAAGATGTTGTTCGGCAACTCGATCATTTCGCCCTGCATCACGTCGGCCAGGCCGTGGATGCGCACGATGCCGTCGGCCACCGAGGTGACCGAGCCTTCGTTGCGCGACTCCGCGGACAGCTTGACCTTCTCGATGCGGGTCTTGATCAGTTCACTGATTTCGGACGGGTTGAGCGTGGTTTGCATGGGTGTTTCCCTAGTACCCGACGCAGGCGTCGGAAGTAAACGATGATTCGGAGCGCGATGACTCGGCGCGGCGATGGACTGCGATCAACTGGCCAGCGCCGTCCGCAGGCGCGAGAGCTTGCCCTTCAGCGACCCGTCGATGACCACGTCGCCGGCATCGATCACCGCGCCGCCGATCAGCGACTCGTCGATCGCGGTTTCCAGCTCGACCTCGCGGCCGAAGCGCTGCTTCAGCGCCAACCGGATCGATTCCAGCTCGGCCGCCGGCATCTCGCTGGCCGCGGTGACCCGGGCCTTGACGATGCGGTCGGCCTCGGCACGCAACTGCTCGAACATTCCGGCGATTTCCGCCAGCAGCGGCAGGCGACGGTTGTCGGCCAGCAGCCCGATGAAGCGGCCGAAATCCTCGTCCGCGCCATCCACCGCCAACAGGGCCACCGCTTCGCTGCTGGACAGCTGCGGGTGCTTCAACAACGCCTCCACCTGCGGGTCGGCGGCGATGCGGGCGACAAGCCCGAGCGCCTGCGACCACGCGGTGGTGCGGCCGCCCTGGCTCGACGCGGCGAACGCAGCGCGGGCATAGGGACGGGCGAGGGTCAGGGACTGGCTCATTGCTCAGGGCATCCGGTCAGTGGCGGGATCAAAGCTGGGCGGCGAGTTCGTCGAGCAGCGCCTTGTGGGCGTTGGCATCGATTTCCCGGCGCAGCAACTTCTCGGCACCGCTGACGGCCAGCGACGAGACCTGCTTGCGCAAGTCCTCGCGGGCGCGGTTCTGCGCCGCGACGATCTCGGCATCGGCCAACGCCTTCTGGCGCGTGGCTTCCACCATTGCATCGGTCTTGGCCTGGTCGATGATCTGGTTGGCGCGCTGGTGCGCCTGCTCGATCACTTCATTGGCCTTCGCCCGCGCTTCGCGCATGGCCGCGTCGACGCTTTGCTGCGCCTGCGCCAGGTCGTGCTGGCTGCGCTCGGCAGCCGCGAGACCTTCTGCAATCTTTTTCTGGCGTTCTTCGATCGCCCGGTTCATGGGCGGCCAGATGAACTTCATGGTGAACCAGATGAGCAACGCGAACGAGATCATCTGACCAAAGAAGGTCATGTTGATATTCATGACAGCTCCGTAGGGGCGCTGCGGGCGAGGTTGCCCGGGAGAAACGTCCGGAAAACCGGACGTCTCGATTCAAGCAGGTCGATCAACCGACGTTCAGCGCGCCCAGCAGCGGGTTGCCGAACGCGAACAGCAGACCGACGGCCAACGCGATGATGAACGCGGCGTCGATCAGGCCGGCCAGCAGGAACATGCGGCCCTGCAGCATCGGCACCAGCTCGGGCTGGCGCGCGGCCGACTCGAGGAACTTGGCGCCCATGATCGCGATGCCGAGGCACGCACCGATCGAGCCCAGGCCGACCATCATGCCGATCGCGATAGCGGTCAGGCCCTGCACACTGGCGATGAATTCCATGGTTTTCTCCTACTGAAACGTTTGGTTTGGATTGGCGGAAGGATGAAACGTTGCGAAACTTGGAACGGGAGCGATGACGCGATCAATGACTCTCGTAGGCGCCGGCGATGTAGACGACCGAGAGAATCATGAAGATGAAGGCCTGCAGCAGCACGATCAGGATGTGGAACACGGCCCAGGCGAAGTTGAACAGCACGCCGGGGACGAACATCAGCAGACCGCCGCCGAGCAGTCCGGCGATCAGCATGAACACCAGCTCGCCACCGTACATGTTGCCGAACAGTCGCATGGCCAGCGACACCGGCTTGACGCAGTACTCGATGACGTTGAGGCCGAGGTTGGCCGGCATCAGGATGATCTTGGTGACCGGGTTCTCGGCATGGAAGGGCGCGGTCATCAGCTCCTTGCCGAACCCAAAGCCGCCCTTGGCCTTGATCGAGTGATAGAGGATCAGGAAGAACACGACGACCGACATCGCGGCGGTGGTGTTCAGATCGGCGGTCGGCACCCAACGGAAGTAGGTATGGGCAGCCGCCTCGGCCCCGGCGACCGCCTGGATCGCCACACCGGGTGTGTCCAGCGGCAGCAGGTCCATGCAGTTCATCAACACGACCCACATGAAGATCGTGATCGCCAGCGGCGTGATCGAACTGCGGTCGCCGTGGAAATTGTCCTTGACCTGGTTGTCGACGAACTCCAGCGCCATCTCGACGAAGGCCTGGCCCTTGGAGGGCACGCCGGAGGTCGCCTTGCGGGCGTAGTAGCCGAACCACGCGATGAACAGCAACCCGAGCACCAGCGAGACCGCCCACGTGTCGAGGTGGAAGGTCCCTCCCCACAACTCGACCGAGTTCTGCAGGAGGTGATGCTGGATGTATTCGTTCAGGCCGCCAGAGCCGGTCTGTTCACTCACGAAGGACACCTTTTCGATTCAGGATTTGGGCCAGCACGAAGGCCAGCGTCGTTGCCACTACCCCGGCCAGCATCGGCAGCGGGGGCAACTTGAACCCCGCCAGACCCAGCGCGAGGACTGCAAACACCACCAACCACTTCAATATGACCCCGGCCAGCAACCGGCCGATGACCGTGCCAGCCGGTTGAACACCGCCACCGAGCGCGACCAGCGTCGCCACCCCGCCACCTGCGACAACCGCACCACCGCCCATCACGGCCCCGAGTGCGGAAGGCACCCCGTGGGCAAGGAAGGCCAGCGTGGTCAACGCCGTCGCGCCAGCCTGGAAGGCGATCGCGCGCAACGCCAACCGGCGCCCTGCGGACATTGGATCGTGCACGCTCGGCTCGTCGGTCAGGAGGGTGGGCAGACGTTCGCCCGATGAAGCCGCCGAATTATAGAGGCCCCGGATGTTTGCGGCAACTGCCAGCAGCCTTCGCTGCATGAATCACGCTGAACGGGGCCGGAGGGCAATCGAACGTCGACACAAATGAGAACTGATGTCACTTAGAGCTGCCCTGTTCGATGCAGCCCTGCAGACCAACGCCCGCCAGAGACGCGATCATGAGCAAGACCCTGAGCTTTGCGCTTGTCCATTTCACCGTCGCCCTCAGCGTCGGCACACTGATGACCGGCAGCTTGTGGGTGGGCGGCGCACTGGCCATTGTCGAGCCGACCTGCAACACGGTCGCCTACCACTTCCACGAGAAGGTCTGGACCAGCATCCAGCAGCGCAGGCAAGGCGCCGTACTGCCCACCTGATGCCCTTCTGAACGCACTCTGGCCGGGGGGCGAAAATCAACTGCCGCGACCACGGAACCTTTTCCGCCAGCGCCGGTCAATAGTCGGGCACACCCCGCCGCCACTCTCTCCTCGTCAATGGCAAACAGCAGCGGCGGGTTCGAAGCCCCGGCCTGATCCGCCGGGGCTTCTCCTTGCCGGGCGCCTGCCGGCCGACCCGCGCACCATCAATTCAGGACTTTTTCCGGGGCACGTAGAGGTCGGTGATGGTGCCGTCGAACATCTCGGCCGCCATCGCCACCGACTCCGACAGGGTCGGGTGCGGGTGGATGGTGTGGCCGATGTCGCCGACCTCACAGCCCATCTCGATCGCCAGCGCGATCTCGGCGATCAACTCTCCCGCGTGCACGCCGACGATGCCGCCGCCGATCACCCGCTGGGTCGCCTCGTCGAACAGCAGCTTGGTGAAGCCCTCGGTGCGGCCGATGCCGATGGCGCGTCCTGACGCCGCCCACGGGAACTTGCCGACGCCGACCTTCAGGCCCTTGGCCTTCGCCTCGGTCTCGGTGACACCGACCCAGGCGATTTCCGGATCGGTGTAGGCGACCGACGGAATCACCCGCGCAACCCATTCCTTCTTCTCACCCGCAGCGACCTCGGCCGCGAGCTTGGCTTCGTGGGTCGCCTTGTGGGCCAGCATCGGGTTGCCGACCAGGTCGCCGATCGCAAAGATGTGCGGCGCGGTGGTGCGCATTTGCCGATCGACCGGAATGAAGCCGCGATCGGTGACCTCCACGCCCGCCTTGTCCGCATCCAGCTTGCCGCCGTTGGGCGCGCGGCCGACCGCCACCAGCACGCGATCGTAGAGCTGCGCCTCCGGTGCGCTGCCGCCTTCGGCCGCCGGCTCGAAGCTGACCTTGAGGCCCTTCTTCTGCGCTTCGATCGCTGCGGCCTTGGTCTTGAGGTGGATTGCCACACCCTGCTTCTTCAGCCGGTCGGCGAGCGGCTTGACCAGATCCTTGTCGGTACCCGGCATCAACTGATCCATGAACTCGACCACGGTCACCTCGCTGCCGAGCGCGCGGTACACCGTCGCCATCTCCAGGCCGATGATGCCGCCGCCGACGACCAGCAGTTTCTTCGGCACCTCGGCCAGCGCCAGCGCGTCGGTGGAGTCCATCACCCGCGGGTCGTCCCACGGGAAACCGGACAGCTTCACCGCCTGGCTGCCGGCGGCGATGACGCACTGCTGGAAGCGCAGCAGTTGCGTCTTGCCGTCCTCGCTCCGCACTTCCAGCTCGTGGGCGGACAGGAACGTGCCCACTCCGGTGACCACGCGCACCTTGCGCTGTTTCGCCATGCCGGCCAGGCCCTTGGTCAGCTGGCCGACGACGTTGTCCTTGTAGCCACGCAGCTTGTCCAGACTGATTTTCGGCGGGCCGAACTCGATGCCGAAGTCGCCGGCGTGGGCGGCCTCTTCGACCACCGCCGCGGCATGCAGCAGCGCCTTGGACGGAATGCAGCCGACATTGAGGCAGACACCGCCCAGGTCCGGGTAACGCTCGACCAGCACCGTATCCAGGCCGAGGTCGGCGGCGCGGAATGCAGCCGTGTAGCCGCCCGGGCCGGCGCCCAGCACGAGCATCGCGCACTCGATGTCGGCCTTGCGGCCGGAATCGGGCGCAGCGGTCGGCGCAGTGGGTGACACCTTCGGAGCGCCCTCGCCCGCCGCGCTGCGCTTGTCGGCAACACCCGCGGTGTCAGCTGCCGCTTTCACATCCTTCCGTGATGCGTCTGGCTTGGCACCTTCGCCCTTGCCGTTGCTCCCAGCCTCACCCCCACCCTCGACCTGGGTTTCAATCACCGCGATCACGGCACCGTCAGCCACTGTATCGCCGACCTTCACCCGCAGCTCGCGGATGATGCCGGCGGCGCTGGATGGCACCTCCATCGTCGCCTTGTCCGACTCCAGCGTGACCAGGCCCTGGTCGATCGCCACGCTGTCGCCGACCGCGACCAGCACCTCGATGACCGGTACGCCGTCGTAATCGCCAATGTCAGGAACCTTGATCTCGATCAGTGCCATGCCTGTGTCTCCTGGGTGGCCGCACGCGCCTGGGCGCGGCCGTCATAACGGGTGGTGAAGCAAATGGTGGCGGCGGACACCGGATAGCCACGGCCTCGACGACGCCGTGAAGCGATCGCCGGGTCAGTCGACGTCCGCCAACTGCTCGTCCAGCTTGTCGAGCGACTGCGCGAGGTCGCGCCAGCGCTTGCCGCGGTTCTTTTCCTTGGTGTCGCTTGCCTCGATCAACAGCAACGACTGCCTGACCAGCATCCGCGCCGGGCCGCAGGTCGGCTCCAGGCCGGTGACGCGCTGGTCGCCCACCGTGAACAGCAGCAACTCGCCGTCATGGAACACGGCCGCGCTTTCGGCCAGCACTGCGGCCTGCAAGGTGCGCTGCCAGGTGTCGAGCAAGCGCTCGGCCAGCGCGGCCGGCATCGGAACTTCGCGCACCTTGGGCGACTGGTCGGTCTTCAGGCTGCGGCTGATGCCACCCGGAATCGGGCTGACGCTGTCCACGCGCTCGCTGGCGGTCGCCGAACGCAGCGCCCATGCCGTGTTGCCGCGCACCGGTCGCATCAGCATCACGCCACTTTCCTTGCCGCGCACCGGCAGGCGCACGAGGCTCAGCGCCGGCACGTCGCCCTCAGCGAACAGCTGCTCCACCGCGCTGCCGTGGTTCTGGGTGGCCGGCGGCCAGCCGTGGCCGAGATCGAGCTGGCAATCGCTTTTCGCATGGGCCAACGGCGCGACGGCCAGCAAGCCGGCCAAGGCCAACGCACGCGACATAAAAGCACGTGACATCACAACAGCAGCCGGCGCATGTCGGCCAGCGCCTGGGCGAGGTAGGCGGCGAAGCGTGCCGCCGCGGCACCGTCGATCACGCGATGGTCGTAGCTCAGCGACAGCGGCAGGATCAGGCGTGGCTTGAACTTCTCGCCATTCCAGACCGGCTGCATCGCGGCCCGGGACACGCCCAGGATCGCCACTTCCGGCGCATTGACGATCGGGGTGAACTTGGTGCCGCCGATGCCGCCCAGCGAACTGATCGAGAAACAGCCGCCGCTCATCTGCGCCGGGCCCAACTTGCCTTCGCGCGCCTTGGCGGCGAGCTCGCCGGTTTCCATCGCGATCTCCATCACGCCCTTGCGGTCGCAGTCGCGCACCACCGGCACCACCAGCCCGTTGGGCGTGTCGGCGGCAAAACCGATGTGGAAGTACTGCTTGAGCACCAGGGTCTCGCCGCTGGCATCCAGGGACGAGTTGAAATCCGGGAATTTCTGCAGTGCGTTGGCGGCCGCCTTCATCAGGAAGGCCAGCATGGTCAGCTTGGTCGCCTTGCCCTTGGCGATGAGCTTCTCGTTCTCCTGGTTGAGCTGCACGCGCAGCGCTTCCAGGCCGGTGATGTCGGCGTCCTCGAACTGGGTGACGTGCGGGATCATCGCCCAGTTGCGCGCCAGGTTGGCGCCGGAAATCTTCTGGATCCGCGACAGCGCGCGGGTTTCGGTCGGGCCGAACTTGCTGAAGTCGACCTTCGGCCACGGCAACAGGCTCAGGCCGTTGCCACCACCGGCCGCGGCGACCGCACCGCCGCCCTGCATCGCGTCCTTGACGAACTTCTGCACGTCTTCCTTGCCGATCCGGCCGCCACGCTGGCTGCCGGCGACCTGCGACAGATCGACCCCGAGTTCACGCGCGAACAAGCGCACCGCCGGGCTGGCGTAAGGCACCTTGCCGGGCAACAACTCGTTGGCGTCGAACACCACCGGCGGTGAACTCGGCGACGCGGCGGCAGCAGCGGTCTCGCGCTGCGCCAGCTTGTCGGGCGTGCCGACAACAGCCGGCTCCACCGGGGTCGCGGTCTCGACGGCGCGGGTTTCCTGGCTGGCGGCAACCGGCTCGGCGCGGGCGGGTTCCGTCGGCTCTGCGGCGGGAGCGGCCGGGCCGGCAGCGTCATCGGCAGACGGCTCGATCAGCGCGACCACCGAACCTTCGGCGATCTCGTCACCCAACTTGACCTTGAGCTCGCGCACCACGCCGGCGAACGGCGCAGGCACCTCCATCGTTGCCTTGTCGGACTCCAGCGTGACCAGGCCCTGGTCGACCTGGACCGTGTCGCCGACCGCAACGAGCACTTCGATCACCGGCACGCCGTCGTAACCACCGATATCCGGGACGCGTGCTTCCTTCAACTCAGCCATGTTCGGCTCCGCCTTGCGCGAAAGCCCTATTGTGGCCGCTGCAGGCAGGACGCGCCAACCGTCCGGACGCGGCGCACTGCACGGTTTGACCCGTCGGCGACGGGATCGCGGGACGTCCCGCTGCGGTGGAAACGTCCGCGCCGGTCTCCGTGCCTGCCGCGGCCAATGCGCTCGCAACCGGCCGGACAGCGCGGACCGTGATCCCCGGATATCGACAACCGACCCACTCCCGCCCGCCGCCGTGTCGGAGCAGGCGTCCCGCGCTACCGCCCATCGGATCCAGCGACGGTTCAGCCGATGGGTGGCATTCGCGACGCGCGCATGGGCACGGCAGGCGCAGAAAGTTCCGCGCTGACGGTATCGCGCAACAAGCGATGTTCATTGGTGGGTGACTAGGGTGGCCGGGCCTGCCAGAAACCTGGCCGGCATCCCCACAAGTCACAAGAAACTTGGAGTCCCCCATGATCCGTTTCCGTCATTTGACCCTCGCCCTGCTGGGCACCCTGGCCATCGCTCCCGCGGCCGCGTTTGCACAGGATGCCTACAACACGCCTGAGGACGCCTATGCCACCCAGACCACCAGCAGCACCGATGGCGCGACCAAGCGCTTCGCGGTGGTCGGCGGCTACGCCTTGAGCGAGCCGACCAGCAACCCCTCCATCGCCGGCGCACGCACCCAGGTCGATGGTGATGGTGCCGCCACCCTGAGCGCCAGCTACTACGTGACCGACAACATCGCGGTCGAAGCATGGGGCGCGGCTGACAAGTTCGGCCACCGCGTCCGCAACGCCAACGGCGGCAAGCTCGGCAGCGTCGATGCGCAGCCGTACGCGGTCAGCGGCCAGTACCACTTCGGCACCAGCGAGCAGACCCTGCGTCCGTTCGTCGGCCTGGGCTATTACGAGACCAACTACGACGGCGAATCGGCCGAAGCCACCGGTGCACTGGCCGGCCAGCGCATCGGTGTGGAAACCACCAAGGGTGCGATGGCGACCGCCGGCGTGGACGTCAAGCTCAGCCCGAGCTGGTTCGCACGCGCCGACGTGCGCTATCTGCACGGTGACTCGAACGTGATGCTGGACGGCCAGAACGCCGGCAAGGCGGAGCTGAACCCTGTCGTGCTGGGCGTGGGCCTGGGCGCACGCTTCTGATTCCGACTTGATTCAGTCCGGCCTGATCCGATCCGGCACGTAATCCACCTCCTGCGACGGGCCTTCGGGCCCGTCGTTGTGTCGACGGGCCGGCCGTGCCTTCGCACTCACTACGGACCGACCGCCCGATAACAACAGCCGGAAGCGACGCATCGCTTCCTTGTCGATCACCCTTGCCGGCAATGGCCTCTACGGATGCTCGGCTTTGGCGTGCACACGCTCGCGGCGCAGCATGTACAGACCGCTGGCCACGATGATGCCCGCGCCCAGCCAGGTCACCGCATCGGGCAGCACGCCCCAGATGCTCACGTCCAGCAGCACGCCCCAGACCAGCGCGGTGTATTCCAGCGGCGCGAGCAACGACGCCGAGCCGGTCCGGAAGGCCTCGGTGATCGCGTACTGGCCGATCGCGCCGGCCAATCCGATTCCTGCGATCACCCAGCCATCCTGCAGCCGCAGCGGCACCCAGTCCGGCCATGCCATTGCACCCGCCCCCAGGGCCAGCATCACCAGCAGCCAGACGATCATCGAAGCGCTTGAATCGGTCCGTGCCAACACCCGCACGGTAATTGCGCTGACCGCATAGCCGGTGGCCGCGAACAGCACCGCCAACGCGGCCCAGCTGAGCATGCCTTCGCCGCTGGGACGCAGCAGCACCAACATGCCCAGCAGTCCGATCGCGATCGCGGTCCAGCGCCGCGGACCGACATGCTCGCCCAGGATCGGCACCGACAAGGCCGTGATCAGCAGCGGCGCAACGAAGAAGATCGAGTACGCGGTGGTCAGCGGCAGGCTGCGCAGGGCGAACGCGAACGACGCCATCATCGCGATGCCGATCGCGCCGCGCAGCAGATGCAGCGACCAGCGCACCCGCAGCAGCGGCGCCAGACCGGTGGTCGCCAGCACCCAGACCAGAATGAACGGCAGCGAGGACGCGCCACGCAGCGAGGCCACCTGCATCGCAGGATAGATCCCGGCCAACTGCTTCAGCCCCGCGTCCATCAGCGCGAACGCGGCGACGGCCACCAGCATCATCAACGGCGCCGGCAGGCGCGGCGGCAAGGCGGTCATGGGTGGACGTTCATCGGGCGACGGGCGGCCAGCATAACCGGCGCGGTCCTGTCACCCCGGACCATCGCCCGGGCGGTATCAGCCCGCGTTGCCCAGACTGGCGATATCGATCACGAAGCGATAGCGCACATCGCCGCGGATCATGCGGTCGTAGGCCTGGTTGATGTCGGCGATGTCGATCAACTCGATATCCGAGGCGATTCCGTGTTCGGCGCAGAAGTCCAGCATTTCCTGGGTCTCGCGGATGCCGCCGATCAGCGATCCAGCCAGTTTCCGCCGCTGCATGATCAACGGTCCGGCCGCCACCGGCACCGGCTGATCGGGGATGCCCAACAGCACCATCGTGCCGTCGAACTTCAATAATCCCAGATAGGCGTTGTAGTCATGCGGCGCGGAGACCGTGTCGATGATGAGATCGAACCGGCGCGCCAGGGTCTTGAACGTGGCCGGGTCACGGGTCGCCACGAACTGCTGCGCGCCCAGTGTCAGGGCGGCCTCGCGCTTGGACTCGGACGTGCTGAGCACGGTCACTTCCGCCCCCATCGCCGCAGCCAGCTTGACCGCCATGTGGCCCAGCCCGCCCAGCCCGACCACCGCCACCCGGTCGCCGGCCTTGACGCCGTAATGGCGCAGCGGCGACCAGGTGGTGATGCCCGCGCACAGCAACGGCGCGGCACGATCGAGCGGGATCGAGTCCGGCACCCGCAGCACGTAATCCTGGTGGACCGTGATGCGGGTCGAATAGCCGCCGTAGGTCGGCGCCCCGGTGTCGCGTTCGCGCGAGTTGTAGGTGCCGGTCATGCCCTCGGCGCAGTACTGCTCCTCGCCCGCCCGGCACTGCCCGCAATGGCGGCAGGAGTCGACAAAACAGCCCACCCCGACCGCATCGCCGACCTTGAACCGCTGCACGCCCTCGCCCACCTGCGCGACCCGGCCGACGATCTCGTGCCCCGGCACCATCGGAAAGATGCCCGAACTCCCCCACTCCGCCCGTACCTGATGCACATCGGAATGGCAGACACCGCAGTACAGGATGTCGATGAGCACTTCCCCGGCGCGCGGTTCGCGGCGCTCGATCGTCCAGGGGGCCAGTGGCGACTGGCCATCGGGAGCGGCATAGGCGGCGGTCTTGAGCATGGGGATTCCGGTTCGATACTGGGCCGGCAAGTCTAGACCGCTGCCCGTAAAAAGCCCGCCAACCAGGCGGACGCGCGATCGTCCGGCAGCCCGTTTCCGCCCGGCTGCGCTACCCTTGCCTGTCGTTCATTCACGGAGCCCGCCATGCCTTCCTTCGACGTCATCTCCGAAGTCGACAGCCACGAACTCACCAACGCCGTCGACCAGGCCAGTCGCGAGCTCACCACCCGCTTCGACTTCAAGGGCGTGGACGCCAGTTTCAGCCTGGACGAAGAGGTCGTCAGCCTCACCGCGCCCAGCGAATTCCAGCTGCAGCAGATGACCGACATCCTGCGCGCACGCCTGATCGCCCGCGGCATCGACGCGCGCTGCCTGGAATTCGGCGACGTGGAGACCAACCTGGCCGCCGCGCGGCAGAAGATCACCGTCAAACAGGGCATCGAGCGCGAGCTGGCGAAGAAGATCCAGTCCACGCTGAAGGAGTCCAAGCTCAAGGTGGACAGCCAGATCAACGGCGAGAAGCTGCGCATCAACGGCAAGAAACGCGACGACCTGCAGGCCGCTATGGCGCTGCTGAAGGCCACCGAGTTCGAGCGTCCGCTGCAGTTCGACAACTTCCGTGATTGATCGCGCCGGCAACGTCGCCTGCAACTGACGTTGCCGATACCGACCATGCCCACGAACACCCCTGCGATGCCTCTCGAAGATCCGATCACCGCGACCCGCCGCTGGCTGCAACGCGCGGTGATCGGCCTGAACCTGTGCCCGTTCGCCAAGGCGGTGCAGGTCAAGGACCAGATCCGCTACGTGCTCAGTGACGCGACCACCGCAGACGCCCTGCTGGAAGAACTGGCCGCCGAATTGGTCTGGCTGCACGACACTGACCCCGCGGTGGTCGATACGACCCTGCTGATCCACCCGCAGGTGCTGACCGACTTCTACGACTACAACGACTTCCTCGACCAGGTCGATACCGCCATCGATGCACTCGGCCTGGAAGGCGAGATCCAGGTCGCCAGCTTCCACCCCGATTACCAGTTCGCCGGCAGCGACTTCGACGATCCTGCGAACTGCACCAACCGTTCCCCCTACCCGATGCTGCACCTGCTG
Organism: Lysobacter sp.; assembly: GCA_035515255.1. Taxonomy (GTDB): domain Bacteria; phylum Pseudomonadota; class Gammaproteobacteria; order Xanthomonadales; family Xanthomonadaceae; genus Novilysobacter. Next base: position 14,884 of record DATJBR010000158.1, read on the forward strand.
CGCGAGGCCAGCGTGGAGCGCGCGGTGGAGGCATTCCCCGATCCGGATGCGATTGTCGAGCGCAATATCGCGACGTTGGAAAAGCTGGG
>DATJBR010000159.1:0-8289 GCA_035515255.1 Lysobacter sp.
CTGGGCGACGGCGGCGTAGAGCTTCACGGGGATCTCCTGATCAACCTTCGCCTGCCTATACAAGGCGCGTGCCAGCGGCGGCGCCTCGATCACGCTGATGCGGTGTTTCTCGGCCACGTCGCGGATCATCAGCGCGGTTTCGTCCACGCCCTTGGCGACCACCCGGGGCGCGCGCATCTTGTCGGCGTCGTACTTCAGTGCGACCGCGTAGTGGGTCGGGTTCATCACTACGACATCGGCGAAGGGCACCGCCTCCATCGTCTGCCGCTGCGACAGTTGCCGGGCGACCTGGCGCACGCGCGCCTTGATCTCCGGGTTGCCCTCGGTCTGCTTCATCTCGTCGCGGATTTCCTGCTTGGTCATCTTCAACTTGGCGTTGTGCTGGTAGCGCTGCCAGGGCACGTCGATCGCGGCGATCACCGCCAGCGATCCGGCCATCGCCAGCAGGGCGGTCATCGCGGTGTGCAGGCCGGTGCCGATGGCGACGTCCAGCGCCATCCGCGGCATTGCCAGGATCTCGTCGATCGCACCGGTGATGACCAGCGCGCCGGTGCCGACCACCAGCACCACGCGCATCAGCGAGCGCAGCAGTTCGGCGACGCCTTCCTTGCCGTAGATGCGCTTGAGCCCGGAGGCGGGATTGAGGCGTTTGACGTCGAACTTCAACGACTTGCCGGAGAAGCGGATGCCGCTCATCAGCGCCGGTGCGATCAGGCAGGCGGCCAGCGAGGCGGCCAGGATCGGCAGGATCGACAGCACCAGGCTGATGACCAGCAGCACCGCGTGGGTGATCAGCCGGTCGGGCTTGCCGAGGATCGCCGGGTCGACCGTGAGCGCGCCGCCCAGCCAGGCCTGGGCATCCACCCCGATGCCCGGCGCCAGCAGCATCACCGCGACTGCGGTCGCGCCCAGGATCGAGACATTGGCCAGTTCGCGCGAGCGCGGAACGTCGCCCTTTTCGCGGGCTTCGCGCTTGCGTTTTTCGGTCGGTTGTTCGGTGCGGTCTTCTTGATCGCCGGACATCGCTCGCTTCCGTGGCTGGCGGCCGCAAGGCCTGCCGGGAGGGCGCGCTGTCCGGGGTGCTTGCTCAGCCGGTCAGCGCGCGCGCCGCGAGGAAGGCATCCTCGAACAGTCGCTGTACCGGCTCCTGCAGTTCCCGTGCCAGCAGCGTCATCAGGGTCATGCCGACCAGCAGTGCGACCGGCAGGCCGATCGCGATCGGGTTCAATGCCGCCGCCGCGCGCGACAGCACACCGAAGGCGAGGTTGGAGGCGAGCAACGCCATCATCACCGGCAGCGCCAGCAACAGGCCCGCGCGCAGGCAGCTGGCGAAGAAGGTCGGCAGCGCGGCAAGGAACTCGTCCACATCCACCAAGGGTGCGCCGATCGGCAGGGCCTGGTAGCTGTCGGCCAGCAGGCCCACCAGCGCGAGGTGTCCGTCGAGGGTGAAGAACAGCAGGCCGAAGATCAGGAAGAACCACTGCGACAGTACGGTCGATGACGCACCGCTCAGCGGGTCGGCCAGGGTCGCGAACGACAGCGCCATGCCTTGGCTGATCAGCTCGCCGGCCAGCTGACCGGCCTCGAACGCGAGCCGCAGCACCAGCCCGATCGAGATCCCCACCGCCATCTCGCGCAGCACCGCGAGCACTGTCGTCGCCTCCACCGCCGCGATCGGCGCGGCCGGCAGCACGGTGGACATCGTCGCCGACAGCGCGATGGCGATGATCATGCGCGCCCGCACCGACATGCCGCGGCCGCCGATCATCGGCATCGCCTGCAGCGCCGCGCCGATGCGCAGCAGGTACCACAGCACCTGGCCGAGCATGCCGAACAGGTTGAGTCCGTCGACGGTGGTGGCGGTGACCGGGTCCATCAGTCCGCCACGCCGGGGAGCGGCATGCCCGGGGCTGGCATGTTCTGGAGCGACATCGCGCTAGCCGATCAGGTGCGGAATGCGCTGGAACAGGTCGGTCGTGAAGGCGACCATCTTGCCCAGCAGGAAGTGCCCGGTCAGTGCCAGCGTGGTGGCCAGCGCGATGGCCTTCATCACGAACGCGATGGTCTGCTCGTTGATCTGGGTGGCGGCCTGCAGGATGCCCACGACCACGCCGACCACCAGCACCGCCAGCAGCGGCGGCGCCCCCATCATCAGTGCCATCTGCAGGCCGCGGCCGATCTCGGTGATGGCGGTTTCCGGGGTCATCGCCTCATACCCCGTTGAAGCTGGCGGCGAGCGAGCCGACCACCAGGATCCAGCCGTCCACCAGCACGAACAGCAGGATCTTGAACGGCGCGGAGATCAGCATCGGCGACAGCATCATCATGCCCATCGACATCAGCACGCTGGCGACCACCAGGTCGATGATCACGAACGGGATGTAGACCAGGAACGCGATCTCGAACGCGGTCTTCAGCTCGCTGGTCAGGAACGATGCCGCCAGCACGCCGAACGGCACGTCCGCCGCGGTCGCATACGGCCCGCTGTTGGACAGCCCGGCGAAGGTCATCAGGTCGTTCTCGCGCACCTGCGCCAGCATGAAGCCGCGGAACGGCTCGATCGAGGCGGTCCACGCACTGCGGAAGTCCATCTGGTCGTTGAGGTAGGGCGAGATGCCCGCCGCCCAGGCCTGGTCGAACACCGGCATCATGATCATCGCGGTGAGGAACAGCGCCAGCGCCAGCAACACCTGGTTGCCCGGCGTCTGCCCGGTGCCCAGCGCCTGCCGCAGCAGCCCCAGCACGATGATGATGCGGGTGAACGCGGTCAGCCCGAGCAGCGCCGCCGGCAGCAGGGTGATGCCGGTCATCAGCAGCAGGACCTGCAACGGCATGCTGACCGGCTCGCCGCCGATGTTGCCGACGTTGAGGTTGGGCAGCGCGGGGGCCGCCGCCGGCGTGGCGGGAGCCGGCACGGTCTGCGCCATGGCATCGGGAGCCAGCATCAACGCGATGGCGACCAGCAGCAGGGCGGCCAGAACGCGCAGCGCCCGGTGGCTCTGGAAACATGTAGTCGCCGCGTGGCTTCGGGGGACGGCAGGATTCACGACTTCTTTCCGAAGTGTTGCGCGAGCAGGCTCGCGAAAGGTGAGGGGGTGGCGTCGGTGGCCGGCAGCGGCTCGGCCAGGGTGTGCAGGGCGCGGGTGCCGCCGGCGCCGACGCTGAGCAGCAGCTGGGTCTGGCCGACCTCGACCACCACCACGCGCTCGCGCGGCCCCAGTGCCAGCGAACCCACCACCCGCAGTGCCGGATTGCCGGCGGTGACGGCACCGACGCCGGGCATGCGCTTGGCAAGCCACGCCAGCGCGAGGATCAGGCCGACCACCAGCAGCAACGCCATGACACCGCCGCCGACCGCGCCGGCACCGCTGGACGGTGGTGCGAATACTGGTGCTGGCGCTTGTGTCACCGCAGCTGTGTTCGCGCGTGCCAGCGGTATCGCGACGAACTCGGCGGTGCTGTCGACGCTGGCGGTGACCTGCGAAAAGGCATCGGCGGGATTTGACGCTGCGGAGTGGATTGCGGTCGCGTCCGGCCCGGTGGCAAGTGCCGACGTCCCTGGATCCCCGCCTGCGCGGGGATGACGGCTGGAAAGTTCGCCAGTACCCACATCGCCCACGCTCCCGTCGTTCCCGCGCAGGCGGGAACCCATGGATGCGGGTTCTATCGCAGCGTCGCCCGACGAAATAACTACCTCTCCCGCTTGCGAGTCGGCCGATGAAACAACTCCCTCTCCCGCTTGCGGGAGAGGGCTGGGGTGAGGGGATGCTTTTGCTTCTTCGGCCGGCAACGGCGCCGCCGTCACCGCCACACCTCCGTCATCCCCGCGCAGACGGAGATCCAGGGACGCAGCCGTACCAGCCGCCGCGATGTCGGCCGCCTCGTTCATCGCAGCCGCTTGATGCGTTCGGCCGGGCTGACCACGTCGGTCAGACGCACGCCGAAGCGGTCGTTGACCACCACGACCTCGCCCTGGGCGATCAGGGTGCCGTTGACGAACACGTCCAGCGGTTCGCCCGCGCCGCGTTCCAGTTCCACCACCGAGCCCTGGTTGAGCTGCAGCAGGTTGCGGATCGGAATCCGCGCGCGGCCGACCTCCAGTGACAGCGATACCGAAACATCCAGGATCACGTCCAGGTTGAGGTCGGCCCCCTGCGCATCCGGATCGGCGGTCAGGGTGTCGAACGCGGCGCGCGGGGTGTCGTTTTCGAGGGAGGCGGTGTCGGTTGGGTTCATGACGTTGTCAGGCTTTCGAAAGTGGGAAGGGTGCGTGCGGCGTGCACGGTGGTGACCTTGATCGCGTTGCGGCCGTTGTGGGTGCCGAACTCGCCGGAGAACAGCGGCGTCTGCTCGACCTTCAGAGTCACCTTGTCGGGCAGGTCGATCGGGATCACGTCGCCGACCTTGAGCTGGCTCAACTGGCGCAGGGTGATCTGGCGCTGCGCCAGCGAACTGCTCAGCTCGACCTGTGCGTCCTGCAACTGCTCGCGCATGGCGCGGGTCCAGCTCTCGTCGCGCTCGCCGCGGTCGCTCTGCACGCCGGCATCGAGTTGCTCGCGGATCGGTTCGAGCATCGAGTACGGAATGGACACGTGGAACTCGCCGCCGCCGCCTTCCAGCTCGACATGGAAGCGGCTGACCACGATGTACTCGCGCGGGCTGATGATGTTGGCGAAGTGCGGGTTGACCTCGGAGTTGAGGTACTCGAACTCCACCGGCATCACCGGCGCCCAGGCCTCGACCAGGTCGGCGAAGGTCTGCTTGAGCAGCAACTGGATGACGCGCATCTCGGTCGGGGTGAACTCGCGGCCCTCGATGCGGGTGTGGTACTTGCCGTTGCCGCCGAAGAAGTTGTCGACCACGGTGAACACCAGCCGCGGTTCGTACACCACCAGCGCGGTGCCGCGCAGCGGCTTCATCTTCACCATGTTGAGGTTGTTGGGCACCTGCAGCGAGTGCATGTACTCGCCGAAGCGCATCAGGTCGACGCCCCGCACCGACAGGTCGGCCGAGCGGCGCAGCAGGTTGAACAGGCCGATCCGCCAGGTGCGGGCGAAACGCTCGTTGATCATCTCCAGCGTCGGCAGCCGGCCACGGACGATGCGGTCCTGGCTGGCGAAGTCGTAGCTGCGCGCCTCGTCGGGGGCGGGCGGGGCATCATCGACATCGACCGCGCCGCTGTCGACGCCATGCAGCAGGGCATCGATCTCGTCCTGGGAAAGCAGGTCCATGCTCATCGCCGGCGTCCCTACTGGGTCACGAAGCTGGTGAAGTAGACGGCATCGACCTTGCTCGCAGCCCCTTCGGCCTTCAGCAACGCGTTCACCTCATCGCGCGACTTGTCCTGCAGGCGCTCCTTGGCGCTGCGCAGCGCCAACTGGCTGGCCGAGTGCTGGCCAAACAGCAGCAGCAGGCGGTTGCGCACCGCCGGTGCATGCAGTTCCAGCGCCTTGGCGGTGGCATCGTCGCGGGTCATCAACTGCACGTCGGCCTGCAGATAGCGCACCGAGTCGGCGTCGATCAGGTTGACCACGAAGGATGGCTCCAGCGCGAAGTAGATCGCCGGCTTGCGCGCCGCGGTCGTCGAGCCTTCAGCCTGTTCTGCCGTTTCGGCAGCGGTCGCCTTGGAGTACCACAGCCAGCCACCGCCCGCGGCCAGGGCCACGATCAGCACGGTGACGATGATCCAGGGCATTTTGCTGGACGCGGGGGGTGGGGTCTTGGACGACACTCGAAAACTCCGACAGGCAAGGGTTGCCGGAACTGTGCAAGGGGCGTGCCGCAGGAAGAGTGTCTTTGCGCGACGGGGAATTGACGCCGCGCCGGATGACACCGGTGCCAGTGATTTGACGAGGCCGGGGGCGCAATACGTACCTTCCCCCGCACCGCCAACAGCCCACCCTTAGAAGCGGATTCAGCCGCGATCCGCCGAACCCGGTCACGTCACCCAGGCTTTTGCTTTGGTAGGAGCGGCTTCAGCCGCGAACGCGCAGAAGCCGCACGCGCCGGGTGCATCCACCGGGTAGACGGAAAACGGTGCCGATGTTGCCGCCGTCGCATACGAGGGCGGCGCAATCGAGGGAGTGGATGGTCAGGTCGCGGCTGAAGCCGCTCCTACAACTGCAGGGAGTCCGGTGGGACGATCCCGGGAAGTCCAGTCGGACCACGGAAGGAAATTCAGGTGGACAACGGAAGGTAATAATGCCGGTGGGGCAATACGGTCAGGCGTATTCGTCCAGCAGTCCACGGCGCATCAGGACCGGCTCGGGCAGGTCATTGATGCTGCCGCCATCAGCGAATCCCGGTGCATCCGAGCTGTCGCTCGCGGCGCGCTCGCCGGAAGTGTCCGATTGCCCGCTGCCGACATCGCTGTGGGTGAGTTGCAGGCCTTGCTGGTCGAGCAGGTCGCGCAGGCGGCCGACGCTGGCTTCCAGGGCCTGGCGGACATCGGCGTTGGCGGAGACGAACTCGGCGCTGACGCGGGTGCCGTCCAGCTGCAGACGGACGTCGATCGGGCCGACGTGGTCCGGGTTGACGCGGATCTGGGCATGGCCGATGCGTTGTTCGGCCATCCAGCCGATGCGCGCGCCGAAGCTGTCGTCGAAGCCGGCGTCCGGGTCGGCCGGCATCGCAACGGGGGCACTGGTCACTACCGGTGCGGCGCTGCGAGCCGGGCTGCCGGCCATGGTTTGCTGGCCGGGCAGGATGAATTCGGCGGAGTCTGCACCTTCCGCAGCGCTGGCTGACGGCTTGGCCGCAGCATCGGTATCGATGGTCTGGGCGATGGCCAGGGCAAGCTCGCCCGATGCATCGGCACCGTCGATGGCGCCGGTCTGGGCCAGCGGCAACACCGGGCCGGTCGTCGCGGTGACGGGAGCCGGCAGGCTGCCGGCCTGACCGGCAACCGGTCCGGTGGGTGCCACGCCGGCACCATCGGCGATGGCTCCGTTGATCGACAGGATGGGTATCGGGAGCTCGCCGTCCGTCAACGGATCGCCGGCTATCCCGCCCGGCGGGAGAGCGTCGGCGACGGGCGGCGGAGTCGGTGACGGCCAGGCGCCGCCGATCAGGTTCAGGATCTGCTCGGGAAGGGCATCGTCAAGGACGGCTTCTTCCGGCGACGTGTCGCTGGCAGGCGCTGCCGTGCTGGCCGGCGTGGTCGCCGCTGTGGTGTCGGCGGTCGGCGCGGCACCGGCCAGCAGGCCGGCAAACGTGTCCTGCTGACGGCCGCCGCTGCGTCCGTTGCTCGCTGGTGCGGTGGCCTGCGGTGACGATGCGGGGGCGATGCCGGGGCTTGCCGCCGCGCCGCCGCCGAGACCGGAAGCCATCACGTCGCCGGCTCCGGATCGCGGGTCTGGGTTCCGTTCAGCGCCCGGCGTGCGCCCAGGTCGTCCATTTCGCGCTGGCTACGCTGCTCGTCCAGGCGCGACTCCTCGGCGCGGTAGCTGGCCGACAGTTTCTCCAGCACGTGGGTCTCGCGGCTGGCCAGCAACAGGCGGGTGCGTTCGACATCGCTCTGCTGGCGGGTGTCGGTGACCACGCGGCTCTGCTGGGCGATGGCCACGTCCAGGCGCTCGCGGAATGCCAGCCGGTTGGCCAGCAAGGCCGGGCTGGTGAGGTTGGAATTGCCGGGCGCGGCATATTCCAGCGCATACCGGCGCAGGGCCTCCAGCCGCGCCTCCTGCTCGGCCACCGCGCGGTCGCGCTCGGCGACTTCGCGGGCGACGTCGTCCTGGTGGCGTTGCTTCACTTTCAACAGTGGATCCAGTCGTTGCGATCGCATGTCGGTCACGTCTCCTGCGCAGTGGGGATTGCGGGTTGCCGGGTGTCGGCGGTGTTGTCCGGGGTGATGTCGGGGGTGTCGTCGAGCAGCCGGGCGAGGGCGGCGCGGCTGGCCTCGACATCGGCCGCCTCGCTGACATCCTGGCCGAGGAAGGCCTGGATCGCGGGCCAGCGGGCGACGGCCTCGTCGACCGCCGGGTCGCTGCCGCGCTGGTAGGCGCCGATGGCGATGAGGTCGCGCTGGGCCGAGTAGGCGGCCAGCAGCCGGCGCAGTTTGCGGATGCGTTCGCGCCACGGTGCGTCGGTGATGTCCTGCATCACCCGGCTGACCGAGACCTCGACGTCGATGGCCGGGTACTGGCCGGCATCGGCGATGCGGCGGGTCAGCACGATGTGGCCGTCGAGGATCGCGCGGGCGGCGTCGGCGATGGGTTCCTGCTGGTCGTCGCCCTCGGTCAGCACGGTGTAGAAGGCGGTGATCGAGCCACGGCCGTCGGCACCGTTGCC
>DATJBR010000160.1:0-3956 GCA_035515255.1 Lysobacter sp.
CCGCGTCCGCGCGCGCGTTGCAGGCCGATCCCGACCGGCACGTCCAGCAACAGGGTCAGTCCGGGAACGATGCCGACCACACGCTGCTCCAGCTCGGCGATGAAACCGGGGTCGCCGCCGCGTGCGGCCCCCTGGTAGGCATAGCTGGCATCGGTGAAACGGTCGCTGATCACCCACGCCCCGCGCCGGAGTGCGGGCAGGATGTGCTCGTGCACATGCTGGGCACGGCCGGCGAACATCAGCAGCAGTTCCGTTTCCGGGGCAAGTGGTTCATGACGCGTGTCCAGCAGCAAGTCGCGTATCTGCTCGGCCAACGGCGTGCCGCCTGGTTCGCGGGTGCAGACGACCTCCTCGCCGGCGGTCAGCAGTGCCTCGCGCAGTGCGGCCAGCACGGTCGACTTGCCCGCGCCCTCGCCGCCTTCCAGGGTCACCAGCCGGGGCTGCACGGAAAGGCTCATGGCGCGTCTTTCGCGGGCTGGCCGCCGCGTATCTGCTGACGGTAGTTCTGCAGGTACTTGCGCACGTTGGCGTTGTGCTCCGCCAACGAGTCGCCAAACAGGTGGCGGCCACTGCCGTCGCCGATCGCGACGAAATACAGCGCGCTGCCCGGTGCCGGATGCGCCACGGCGTCGAGCGCACCCACGCCCGGCATCGCGATCGGGGTCGGCGGCAGGCCGCTGCGGGTGTAGGTGTTGTACGGGGTGTCGGTGGTCAGGTGACTGCGACGGATGTTGCCGTCGTAGTCCTCGCCGATGCCGTAGATGACCGTGGGATCGGTCTGCAGCCGCATGCCGATCTTCAGCCGACGCTCGAACAGGCCGGCGATCTGCGGTCGCTCGGAGGCGATGCCGGTCTCCTTCTCGACGATCGACGCCATGATCAGCATCTCGTACGGCGTCTTCAGCCCGGTATCGGGGTCTCGCTGTTCCCATGCGACGGCGAGCGCCTTTTCCATCGCCACGTAGGCGCGGCGCAGCAGATCCAGGTCGCTGTCGCCGCGGCTGTACAGGTAGGTCTCCGGCAGGAAGCGGCCTTCCGGGTGTTCGCCGGCATGCCCGAGCGCGCTCATCAGGGCCGCCGCATCCAGCCCGGCCGTTTCGTGCCTGAGGGTGTCGACCTTGCCCAGTGCGGCGCGCAGCTCGCGGATGTTCCAGCCCTCCACGAGCGTGAAACGGTACTGGATGATGTCGCCCTGGCGCATCGCGACCAGCAACTCGCGCGGCGAGATTCCCGGCACCAGCGCGTACTCGCCGACATGCAGTCGCGAGGCGGCGCCCAGTTGCCGCGCCAGCAGGCGCCATTCGTATTCACTGCCTTCGTGCACGCCGGCCCGGCGCAGCCTGGACACCACCGTGGGCAGGGAGTCGCCGCGCTCGATCACCACGCTGTCGCCGGCCTGCAATCCGGCCAGCGGGGTATCGGCAAAGACCTCGTAGCGTTGCCATGCCCAGAACCCGACCGCCGCCGCAGCAAGCAGCGACAACAGCAGGAGCAGCGACAGCACCCATACGACGGAACGACGCTTGCGGGGACGACTCACGGCACCTCCATGATGTTGGCACCGTCAGCGGGTGCGGCGAATGCGGGATGGGCGGCGGCGAGACGACGCTGCCATTCGGCCACCTGCGGATGCGGCAGCCACGTCCGTTCGCCCAGGTCGGTGACCAGCAAGCGGGCGACCGGCAGGATACCGCGCACCGCATTGGTCAGGACGACGGCATCGGCGGTTTCGACATCGGCCAGCGACAACCGGGCCAGTTCGACATCGCCAGTATCCAGCAGCCACTGGCGGCATACCCCGGCCACGCCGCAGCGATCCACCGGCGGCGTGCGCCAATGCCCGCCCTGCAGCACGAACAGGTTGGCCGCGGTGGCACAGATCACATCGCCCCTGATGCTGCGCATCAGCCCTTCGTCGGCATCGATCCCGTCGATCCATTCCGAGCGCGCCAGCACCTGCTCCAGCCGGTTGCCATGCTTGATGCCCGCCAACGCCGGCTGGATCGCCAACCGGGTCTCGCACCAGCGCAGTGTCAGCCCGGTCACCGGCGATGGCACCGGGTGCAGCGACAACAGCCAGGTCGGTACCGGATCGGCCGGAGGCGCGTACCCGCGACCACCGCTGCCGCGGCTGACGAACAGCTTCAGCACGCCGTCGGCACCGGCGAGCAGGCGCTCGGCCTCTTCGCGTACCTGGGCCTGCGACGGCAACGTCAGCCGAAGCCGCTGTGCGCCGTGCTGCAGACGTGCCCAGTGCCGCTCCCACCACGGCACCGTGCCACGGTGCGCACGCAGGGTCTCGAACAGGCCATCGCCGTAGGCGAGCGCGCGGTCATCCGGTGGCACCAGCGACACCGGCTCGGGACCGATGAAAATGCGCACGTTGCCTTGGGCGGATTGCGGCCTATCCATCGGCAACGCCCAGCGCCCGCAACATGCCGCGCGCCTTGGCGCGCGTCTCTTCCAACTCACCGCGCGGATCGGAGTCCACCACGATTCCGGCACCGGTGCGGAACCGCAGCAGGTCGCCTTCGATTTCGGCACTGCGGATCAGGATGTTGAGGTCGAGGTCGCCATCGCGGTTGAGCCAGCCCATCGCGCCGGTATAGGTGCCGCGCCCCTCGCCTTCCAGTTCGGCGATGATCTGCATGCAACGCACTTTCGGTGCGCCGGTGATGGTACCGCCGGGGAACGTCGCCCGGATCACCTCACCCGGCGTCACATCCGCACGCAGGCGGCCACGCACGTTGCTGACGATGTGGTGCACATGGGCGTAGCTTTCCACCGTCATCAACTCGTTGACTTCCACGCTGCCCGGCGTGCAGACGCGGCCCAGGTCGTTACGCTCCAGGTCGATCAGCATGACGTGCTCGGCACGCTCCTTGGGATGGCCGACCAGTTCGTCGATCGTCGCACCGTCGTCGTCACCGGCAACACGGGCGCGGGTGCCGGCGATCGGCCGGGTTTCCACCATGTCGCCACGCACCGAGATCAATCGCTCCGGCGATGCGCTGACCACCGACCAGACCGGCTGCTGGACAGGTTGTTGAGCCTGTTGTTGATCATGCCGTTGGAACAGACCCGCGAACGGCGCCGGATTGTTCTCGCGCAGACGCTGGAACAAGCCCGCCGCATCCACTGGCCCATCGAAGCGCGCGCGCCAACCACGCGATACGTTCGCCTGGAACACATCACCCGCGGCCAGGTAATCGAGCACGCGGGCCACGCCATCCACATATCGCCCGGGCTCGTCCTCATCGACGACAACCGGCGGACGCCAAGCCGGCAACGGTGCGGCCCGCTCAAGACTGGCGAGGTCGTTCGTGATGCCCTCCAGCAGCGCCTCATGTCCCGGCTCCGCCAGCGCGATGCACTCGCCGCGGGCATGGTCGCGCACGACCGCGGCCGGACAACGCAAGGCCAGCGCGACCGGCAACCCGTCTGCGGCCGCGGGCAGATGCAGGACCGGTTCGATCTGGGCCGCCAGCTCGTAACCCAGAAGCAACGCCCAGCCGCCACGGAACGGCCAGCGGGGCTCGTCGTGATCGATCCGCTGCGCGAGCCATGCCGCATCCAGCGCATGCAGGAAGTCGTCGCCGACCACGACTCCGTGCTGATCGCGGACCCTGCCGTCGGGATCGAGCTGCAGCGACTCGCCATCGCCGACCAGCAACAGATCCCAGCGGCCCTGCGCGGTGCCCGTGGCACTGGATTCCAGCAGCAACGGGTACCGCTCCGTCGCATGCCGATGCAGATCCAGCAGATCGATCGTCGGAGACAACTGGCGGGTCAGCAGCATGGGACGCTCATGCCGCGATTGCCGCGCGGGACGACCGCGCCCGGCATCGACGCCGACCGCTGCCCACGGCACGGGTGCCGTGCGGGAAGGCGCCCCGCGCGAAGAGCGCCCCGGCCACCTGCGGAAATACCTCGCGGAAACCCGTCAAGCACACTTC
>DATJBR010000161.1:0-3199 GCA_035515255.1 Lysobacter sp.
AAGTCGATCACGTTGCCCAGGTCGGCGACATAGGCTGCGAGGTAGTCGTGTTCGCGGATGGTCGAGGTGGCGCGCCCCGGCGCGCGACGCACGTCCTTCAGGCCGGTGGCCAGCAACTGGTTGGCGCGGTCCTGCACCCAGGCGGTGACGCCGGTATCGGCCGGTCCGCCGTTGGGCGGGTTGTACTTGAACCCGCCATCGGTCGGCGGATTGTGGGACGGCGTGATCACGATGCCGTCGGCCAGCCCGTTCGTCCGCCCGCGGTTGTGGCACAGGATCGCGTGCGAGATAGCCGGTGTCGGCGTGTATTCGCCACCCTGCGAGCGTCGGACATCCACGCCGTTGACGGCCAGCACTTCCAATGCGGTGTCCTGCGCCGGGGCCGACAGCGCATGGGTATCGATGCCGATGAACAAGGGGCCGTCGATGCCCTGCCCGCTGCGGTAGGTGCAGATCGCCTGGGTGATGGCGAGGATGTGGTCCTCGTTGAAACTGGCGTCGAACGAGGACCCACGATGCCCGGACGTACCGAACGAGACCCGCTGCGCGGGATCTTGCGGGTCGGGCTTCGTCTGCGAGTAGGCGTCCAGCAGCCTGCCCACGTCCACCAGGTCGCCGGCTTCTGCCGGCATCCCCGCGCGCGGGTCGATCCGGGTGCTCATCAGCGCGGCGTCCTTGTCTTGCGATAGCGGCGGATCAGGGTGTTGGTGGAACTGTCGTGGGCCAGATCCGGCTCGCTCGTGCTGGTCAGTTCGTTCGCGGCCCTGATCGCCAACTGTTTGCCCAGCTCGACGCCCCATTGGTCGAAGGAATCGATGTTCCAGACCGTCCCCTGCACGAACACGCTGTGCTCGTACAGCGCGACCAGCGCTCCCAGCGTGTGGGGCGTGAGGCGTTCGGCGAGGATCGTGTTGCTGGGTCGGTTGCCCTCGAACAGGCGGTGCGGGACCAGATGCGCCGGCGTCCCTTCCGCCTCGACCTGGGCAACGGTCTTGCCGAACGCCAACGCCTCGCTCTGCGCGAACAGGCTGGCCATCAGCAGGTCGTGCTGATCGGTGACTTCATCCGCGCCGTCGCCACGCACCGGCAGCGGATTGAGCGGCTGGCAGAAGCCGATGAAATCGCAGGGCACCAGCCGCGTGCCCTGGTGGATCAACTGGTAGAACGAGTGCTGGCCGTTGGTGCCCGGTTCGCCCCAGTAGATCGGGCCGGTCTGGTAATCCACCGGTCTGCCGTCGCTGGTGACGTGCTTGCCGTTGCTCTCCATCGTCAGTTGCTGCAGATAGGCGGGAAAGCGCGTGAGGTACTGCGCGTACGGCAGAACCGCGACGGTGTCCGCGCCGAGGAAGTTGTTGTTCCAGATCGCCAGCAATCCCATGAGCACCGGCAGGTTGCGTTCCAGCGGCGCGCTGCGGAAGTGCTCGTCCATCGCATGGAAGCCGGCCAGCATGGCGTGGAAGTTCTCCGCGCCGATGGCCAGCATCGTGGACAGGCCGATCGCCGAATCCATCGAATAGCGCCCGCCGACCCAGTCCCAGAACCCGAACATGTTTGCGGTGTCGATGCCGAACTTCGCCACGCCTCCGGCGTTGGTGGACACGGCGACAAAGTGCCGGGCAATGGCGGTCTCATCGTTCATCGACTGCAGGCACCATGCCCGCGCAGCATGGGCATTGGTCAGGGTCTCCAGCGTGGTGAAGGTCTTGGAGCAGACCACGAACAAAGTTTCGGCAGGGTCCAGGCCCCGCGTGGCCTCGGTGAAATCGGTGCCGTCGATATTGGAAACAAAGTGAAAATCGATGTTGCGCTGGCTGCAGTCACGCAGCGCCTCATAGGCCATCACCGGGCCGAGGTCCGAACCGCCGATACCGATGTTGACGACGTGCCGGATCACCTTGCCGGTATATCCTTTCCACTCGCCGCTGCGGACCTGGTCGGTAAAGGCGGTCATGCGATCCAGTACCGCATGCACGTCGGGGACGACGTTGTGACCGTCGACGCTGATCCTGGTTCCGGCGGGTGCGCGCAAGGCGACGTGCAACGCGGCGTGCTGCTCGGTGGCATTGACTTTCTCGCCGTTGAACATTGCATCGCGCCGTTCGCGCAGGCCGCAGGCTTTTGCCAGCTCGAACAACAACCGCAGGGTCTCGTCGTCGATCCGGTTCTTGGAAAAATCCAGATACAGGCCGGCGGCCTCGGCCGTCATACGCTCGCCACGCCGCGCATCTTCTGCAAACAACTCGCGCAGGTGACGGGGTTTCATCGCGACCAGATGCTGTTGCAGCGCCAGCCATTGCGGGCGCGAGGTGAGCATGGACACGGCAGTCGGAGTGGCTTGATCCGGCATCACGCTTCGCCCGCTTCGGCCAATGCCTCGCCCCTGGAAGCGATGGTGTGCAGCAGTTCCTGCCACGAAGTGACAAAGGCCTTGGCGCCATCGACCTGCAACTGCGTCGCCAAGGCTGCGATATCGATGCCGGTCTGCTCGAACTTCGCCAGTACCGCCTCGGCGTCGCCGCCGTCCTCCGCCATCGGGCCGCGCAGGACACCGTGGTCGACAAACGCGTACAGGGTCTTCTCGGGGATGGTGTCGATGGTGTCCGGTGCCGCCAGTGCCTCGACATACAGCGTGTCGGAGGCATTCGGATCCTTGGTCCCGGTGCTCGCCCACAACAGGCGCTGCGGCAATGCGCCCTGCGCGGCGAGTCCGCGCCAGCGCTCGGAAGCCAGCATTTCGCGGTACGCGCGATAGGTGCGCCGGGCCACGGCGATGCCGAGCGTGTTGTGCAAGCCGGCCGGCACCTTGTCGGTCACGGCCCGGTCCCACCGGCTGACGAACAGGGACGCGACCGATGCCACCTGCGGCGACAGTCCGGCGGCGATGCGGCGCTCGATGCCGCGCATGTAGGCGTCGGCAACCGCGAGGTACTGCGCGGTCGAGAACAGCAGGGTCACGTTGATCGGCACGCCGGCGAAGATCGACTCCTCGATGGCCGGAACCCCTTCGGGCGTGCCGGGAATCTTGACGTACAGGTTCGGCCGGCCTGCCTGATCAAAGATCTGCCGCGCCGCGGCAATGCTGCCGGCGGTGTCGGCGGCCAGCAGCGGCGAGACTTCCATCGACACCCAGCCATCCACGCCGTTGGTGGCGACGAACACGGGATGGAACAGGTCGGCGGCTCGGCGCAGGTCTTCCAGC
>DATJBR010000162.1:0-1810 GCA_035515255.1 Lysobacter sp.
GGAAACCCTGTGGCTGCTGCTGCCAGATGCCGATCCCGAAACGCTCGCCGCCCGCCTGCGCGGGTTCCTGTTCCGCAGCAAAGTGACAATCGCCGTCCGTGATGACCTGCAGGTCAGCGGGCAGTTCGTGCACCCCGTGAATGCCGCGGACAATGCTGCTGGCACCCCCGCGAACAATCGGATCACGATTGCCGCCGACGGTTCGATCGAACTGGACATGGGCGGCGAAGGCGCATCACGCCAGTTGCGTATCTCCCCGGCGATGGATGCCGCTGTCGATCAAGCTGCCGCAGCGCAATGGCAACTGGCCGACCTCGAACACGGCCTGCCGCGGCTGGATGCATCGCAGGTCGAGCAGTGGACGCCGCAACAGCTGTCACTGGAGCGCCTGAAGGCCTTCAGTGTCAAAAAGGGCTGCTACCCCGGGCAGGAGATCGTCGCGCGCACGCATTTCCTCGGCAAGGCCAAGCGCGGGCTGGCGGTGCTGGAAGCGGACGCACCGGTCACGGTCGGCGCGGATGTCATCGCCGCCGATGCCATCCTCGGTCGCATCGCCGCCAGTGCAAGTACCGGTGACCGCCATGTCGCGCTGGCGGTGCTGCCGCTGGAACACAATGCGTCTGCGCTCAGCGTTGACGGCCAGCCGGTGCGCGCAGCCTCCCTCAAGGACGGGTTGGCTCGCTGAGCCGCCCTACCCCGTTGGTTCTCGAAATGGAATAAACCGGAACGCACCGGGCCGAGCTGACCCGGTGCGCGGTTTGTTGCATCAGGCCGGACTGGCGGCCAGCCGATCGGCAGCAACGACAATGTCCTCTTCGCCGGGGATCACAAGGAACGCGGCACCCGCCAACGGGGTGTAGGTGTCCACGCCCACGACCCGCCGCAACGGGACGGAACCGAAGCCGCCTTCGGCCAGCGCGGTGATCACGCCCTCGCCCACGCCGGCGCTGCGGCGGCCCTCGTCGACAACGAGAATACGTTTCGCATGGCGCGCCTGTTCCACGATGTACGCGTCGTTGAGCGGCACCAGCCAGCGCAGGTCGACGACCTTCACCGACCACCCGTGGGCCTCCTGGATCTTGCGCGCGGCACGCAGGCTCATCGGCACGCCGTTGCCGTAGGTGAACACCACCAGATCGTCGCCGTCGCTGCCGGAGCCATCGTCATCGGCGTACACCCGGCCCTCGCCCAGGGTCATCGCTTCGCCCGGCGCGGGATAGGCCGTCAGCCAGGCACCGTCGCCCGGCTCGTGCAGGTCCTTGGTCATGTACAGCGCGATCGGCTCCAGGAACACACTGACGCGCCCGTCAACCTTCGCCAGCGCAGTCAGGGTCCGCAACATGGTCACCGCATCGTCGCCACGCGACGGGCAGCCGACCACCAGCCCGGGGATGTCGCGAAACGCGGTGATCGAGTTGTCGTTGTGGAAATGGCCGCCAAAACCGCGCTGGTAGCCCAGTCCGGCGATGCGCACCACCATCGGGTTGGCGTACTGGTTGTTGCTGAAGAACTGCAGGCTGGCGGCCTCGCCGCGGATCTGGTCGCAGGCGTTGTGGAAGTACGCCAGGTACTGGATCTCCGGGATCGGCAGCATGCCGACGTTCGCAAACCCCTGCGCCATGCCGAGGATCATCGTCTCGTCGAGCAGGGTGTTGAACACGCGGCGCGGGCCGAACGCCTTCTGCAGGCCCTTGGTGACGGTATACACGCCGCCCTTCTGGGCCACGTCCTCACCGAACAACAGCGACTCCGGATACTTCGCGAAGGTGTCGTGCAGCGCCTGGTTGATCTGGATCGCGAGGTGGCGCGG
>DATJBR010000163.1:0-15699 GCA_035515255.1 Lysobacter sp.
GCATCGTTGGGCGCTGGTGTGGACGCGCCCACGGGAACCCGAAGCCCTGCCCGCACGCTTCGACCGTCGTCGCGTGTACGTGCTGCCGACCCGGTTCGGCCTGTTCTACACGGTGCTGCTGCTGACCATGCTGCTGGGCGCGCTGAACTACAACAACAATCCCGCGTTGCTGCTCGGCCTGCTGCTTGGCAGTGCGGGGCTCGCCAGCCTGGTGGCGGCGCAACTGCAACTGACGGGTCTGGCCATTGGCGCCATCGATGCCGAGCCCGTGCCGGCCGGCAGCGATCTGCTGCTGCACGTGTATGCCCAGGCCGACGACGGACGGCGACGGCGCGGCCTGCAGGTCAGCCTGGACACCGACAGCTCCCGCCCTTCCCTGCTGGGCCTGGAGCATGGCCGCGGCGAGGCGCAACTGCTGATTCCCACGACCCGGCGCGGCTGGCTCGACTTGGCTCGCCTGCAGGTTTCCACCACGCACCCATTGGGTCTGGCGCGCGCGTGGGCGTACGTCTGGCCGCAATCGCCCCTGCTGGTGTATCCGCGCCCCGAGGCCGACGGCCCGCCGCTGCCGACCGGTGCCGGCGACCGGGTGCAGAGCCGCCTGCATCCCACCGGCGACGATGTCCACCACTTGCGCAACTACCGCCGTGGCGACTCCCGCCGGGCGATCGCCTGGAAGCCGTCGGCACGCCGCGACACCTTGCTGGTGCGCGAATACGAACAGCCGCTGGGTGCCGACGTCGTGCTCGACTGGCATGGCCTGACCCGCATGCCGGGCGAGGAGCGGATCGGCCGGCTGGCGCGCTGGGTCGATGAGGCGGAACGCGATGGCCGACGGTACCGGCTGGTGTTGCCGGGACAGCCTGCGATCGGCCCGGCACAGGGCCCGATCCACCGCCACGACTGCCTGCGCGCGCTGGCGCTGCTGCCCTATGAGTAAGCCCACCCCCGCGGTATCGCTGGACCCCGGCAGCCGTCGCTGGACGCTGGCCGCTGCCGGTGCCTGCCTGTTTCCGCTGTTGCTGCAATTGCCGGCATCCTTGGCGCTGCTGATCGGCGCAGCCGGCGCGGCGGTGGTCGCATTGTCCTGGCGCACACCGGTACACGGCCTGCTGCGTCTGCTGATCGTGTTCGCGCTGTTGGCCGCGGTGTTCGGAATGTCCGGCCACCGTTTCGGCCGCGATACCGGCTGCGCCGTGCTGGCCGCGATGCTGGCCATCAAGCCGGCAGAGACCTTCAACCTGCGGGAGGCACGCAGCCTGCTCGGGTTCGCCCTGTTCGCTCCGTTCGGCACCTTCCTGCTCGACCAGGGACCGTTGAGCCTGTTGCTGGGCCTGGTCGGCGCGGTGCTGGCACTGTGCGCCCTGCAGCGCCTGGCCGATCTCGAGTCGGGCGACCTCGTCGCGGTGCAGGCCAGCCGCCGTTTCGCCGGCATCGGCCGCCTGCTGGCGATCGGCCTGCCGCTGGCGCTCGCCGCGTTCTGGCTGTTCCCGCGCCTGGGCTCGCCGCTGTGGGGCGTTCCCGAACGCGCGCTGGCGCGCACCGGGCTGTCGGACCAGATGACGCCGGGGCAGTGGATCGATCTGATGGCCGACGACACGCCGGCACTGCGCGTGCGCTTTTTCGGTGCCGTCCCGCCGACCTCGCAGATGTACTGGCGCGGCCCGGTGCTGTCGAATTTCGACGGTCGCAGCTGGACCCGCGCCCGCTGGATGGCCACCTTGCCGGCCGCGCCGGTCCAGCGCGCCGCGACGGGGGCGGACTGGGACTACGAGATCGAGATCGAACCCACCGACCGGCGCCAGATGGTTGCCCTCGAGCTGCCGCTGGACGCCCCCGAAGGCACCCGGCTCGGCCATGACTACGAGCTGTTCGCCGACCGGTCGCTGAACGCCCTGACCCGCTGGCGGATGCGGTCGGCCCCGCCGGCCGCGTTCGAACCGCAACTGCGCGCCGGGCTGCGACAGGCCGCGCTGGCGCTCCCTGACGGTTACAACCCGCGCACGCTCGCCCTCGCCCGCCAATGGCGCGCCGACGCCGGCCGCGACGATGCCGCGATCGTGCAGCGCGCCATGGCCTGGATACAGCGCGATTTCGGCTACACCCTGAGCACGCCGCTGGCCGGGCGCCACTCGGCCGACGAATTCCTGTTCGACCAGCAGGAAGGCTTCTGCGAACACTTCAGCTCGGCCTTCGTGGTGCTGATGCGCGGTGCCGGCATCCCCGCGCGCGTGGTCACCGGCTATGTCGGCGGCTACCGCAATCCGTTGGGCGACTACTGGCTGGTGCGGCGCTCCGACGCCCATGCCTGGGCGGAGGTCTGGCTGGAGGGCCGTGGCTGGGTCCGCGCCGACCCGACCGCCGCGGTCGCGCCGGAACGCATCTACGACACCCTCGACGACCGCATTCCCGGCGCAGGCAGCCTGTTCGGCCGCGTGCTGGGCGATGCCAGCGGGCTGTTCAACATGACCGACTGGTTGCGACGCGGCTGGAACGACCTGGTGCTCGGGTTCAATGCCGAACGCCAGGCGAGGCTGCTGCGTCCGCTGGGCATCGACCGGCTGGATGGCGTCAAGCTGGGGCTGCTGTTCGCACTGATGGCGCTGCTCGGCCTGCTGTGGATGATCTGGCTGAGCCGTCGCGGCGAGCGCCAGCCCGACCCGGTCCTGCGTGCCTGGCACGCACTGGAGCGGCACTACCGGCGACGTGGACTGGGTCGCGCACCCGATGAGCCCGCGACCCAGTGGGCACAGCGCGTGGCCGCCGGGCAAGCCGGGGGTGACGACGGCCTGGCTCGCCTCACCCACCGTTTCAGCAATTGGCGCTACGCTGCGAAAGATCCAGACCAGACATCGCGCGAGTCACGCGAACTCATACATGCCCTGCGTCGCCACCGACCGCGCGCAGACTGATGCAGGACAGGCCGATGACCGCGACCAACCCCCGACACGGAGAACACCGATGAACATCCGTCTTGCCGTCCTCGCGCTCGCCGCCGTACTGCTGGCCGCCTGCGCCAGCCAGCCCAAGCCCCTGCAGGGCGAATTCGCCCAGATCAGCCCGCACGACGCCAGCAGCATCGACCGCACGGGCGCCCTGGTGCGCTGGGGCGGCCGGATCGTGCAGGTCGAGCCGCACCCGAACCGCACCTGCTTCGAGATGATCTCGACCCGGCTCAACGCTTACGGCCGACCGTACTGGGCGACCGACGACGTTGGTGGCCGCTTCATCGCCTGCCGCGACGGTTTCTACGACCCGGCGCTGTTCCAGACCAACCGCGAGGTGACCTTCACCGGCCGCATCGACGGTTACGAAAACCGCCGCATCGGCGGGTACGACTACCGTTTCCCGCGCGTTTCCGCCGACGTGGTGTACCTGTGGCCGGTGCGCGAACGGGTCGACGTGATCACCCGCCCCTCGCCGTGGCCGTGGTGGGGTTACTGGTAGCAGCCAGCCAACTTCCGCAAAGCCACCGACACACACGAAAACGCCCCGACTTCCGGGGCGTTTTTGCATCCCGCAGGCCCGCTACTTTTGCGTGCCGAACCGCCCCAGCGGTGCGCCGGCCAGCAGGTGCAGGTGGATCTGGAACACGGTCTGGCCGGCGTGCTCATTGCAGTTCATCACCACCCGGTAGCCGTCTTCGGCCAGACCCTCACGCTTGGCGTACTCCGCGGCCGCATGCACGAGACCGCCCACGACCACCGCCTGCTCATCGGTCAGGTCGTTGAGCGTGGCGATCGGTGTCTTGGGCACGAACAGCACATGCACCGGCGCCTGCGGAGCGATGTCACGGAACGCGATCAGGCGCTCGTCCTCGTAGACGATATCGGCGGGCAGTTCGCGGCGGATGATCTTGCCGAAAATGGTGTCGTCGGTCATGGCGGAACTCCGGTGGAGATGGCGGCATTGTCGCCCATGCAGGCAGTGGCCGGCCCCGGCCATGCCCCCTAGGACATTTCGCTGCGGCTGCCGAACGCGTGCGACAGGGTGCCGCGGTCGACGTATTCCAGCTCGCCGCCCAGCGGCACGCCGTGGGTCAGCCGGCTCGGCCGGACGTTGTGCTGGCGTGCGATCTGGCCGACGTAATGTGCGGTCGCCTCGCCTTCGACGGTCGGGTTGGTCGCGACGATCAACTCCGACACCTCGCCTTCGGCCAGGCGCGCATGCAGGCGATCCAGCCCCAGCTCGGCCGGACCGATGCCGTCGAGCGGACTGAGCCGCCCCTGCAACACGTAGTACAGCCCGAGGTAGCCGGTCGCCTGCTCGATGGCGAGGCGATCGGCCGGGGTTTCCACCACGCACAACTGATGGACGTCGCGCGAGGCACTGGCGCAGGTCGGGCAGACCTCGTCCTCACTGAAATCACGGCAGCGCGCGCAATGGCCGATCCTTTCCACCGCGACCGCCAGCGCATCGGCCAGCCGCTGGCCACCCGCGCGCTCCCGTTCGAGCACGTGGTAGGCCATGCGCTGGGCCGACTTCTGGCCGACGCCGGGCAGCACGCGCAGCGCGTCGATCAATTGTTCAAGCAGGGGCGAGCTCATCGCGGATCGTCAGAACGGCAGCTTCATCCCCGGCGGCAACTGCATGCCGGCGGTGGCCGAACCCATCTTCTCCTGCGAGGCCGCGTTGACCTTGTTGACCGCGTCGTTGACCGCCGCGGCGATCAGGTCTTCGGCCATTTCCGGGTCGGACAGCACGCTGGGGTCGATGCGCACCTTGCGGCACTCCATGCGGCCGGTCAGGGTCACGTTGACCATGCCGCCGCCGGCGTTGCCGGTGACCTCGATGTTGGCCAGTTCTTCCTGCGCGCGTTGCATGTTTTCCTGCATCTTCTGCGCTTGCTGCATGAGTTGGGCGATGTTTCCACGCATGTCGTCTACTCGTTCCGGTCTGTGAAATGAAGGGGGATGTCTGGGGAGATGAAGGCAGCGCGCGCCATCCACAAGGCGGCGAACTGCAATCGGGCTCAGGCGCCGTCGAACGGGCGGATCGAATCGGCCACGATCTTCGCGCCGTACTGGCCCACCAACTGCTGCACCTGTGCATCGTCCATGAATGCCCGCTCCGCCGTCGCCTGGCGCTCGTCACGGGCCCGTTCGTTGCGCTCGCGCAGGGAAGTGATCTTGCCGGTCGCGGCCTCGAAGCGGATGTCCGGCACGCCGCCGAACAGCGGCGCCAGGGCTTCGGCGATCTGCTGCACCAGGGCCGGTTTGTTCAGCAGCTCATCGTCCGGCGCCAGACCGAGCTTCAGCTCAGTGTCGTGACAGGCGATGAAACCGACATGCTCGGCCAGCACGCGCGCGGGGCCCTTCAGTTCGCTGGCCATCACCCAGGCATGCCAGGCGTCGGCATCGTCGATGGCGGCGGAAGAAAAACCAATGGCAGCCGGAGCGACTTCCATCGAAGGCGTGATGACTGTCGGGGCAGGTTCCGATGCCACTGCTGGCGTCGAAGCAGGCTCGGCCACCGCCTCATGCGTGGGCGCGATGTAGGTGTCGACCCCGGCTTCCCGCACGCTCCCGGCCGCCTCGACCGGCCGGGCGTTCTCGACCTGCGGCGCGACGGCTATCCCGGACCCGGCTGCAGCGCTGGCCTCGATCTCGATGGCCTCGCCCTCATTGACGGTCGACTCCGCAACGGACGCCTCCATAAACGTTTCGGGCAACACGTCCGGCCCGGCAACCACCGGTGCAGGTACCCTTGCCGACGCCGACGGATCGGCTGGCGATGCAACCACCGCATCATCGTCAACGGCTGGCTGCCTGGCATCCAACTGTCCGGAATCCATCGACAGCGCCGCAGCGTGCCCGTCCACTGCATCCGTGTTCACCGGGGATGCGTTGCCCTGCGCCGCAGTCCTCGGTGCCTCGCGTATCGCACCCGCACCCGGACCCGCCGGACGGAACGCCAACATCCGCAGTACGCTCATCTCGAATCCGGCCCGCGGGCTGGGCGCCAGCGACAGGTCGCGACGACCGTTGATCGCCATCTGGTACCACAACTGCACCACTTCAGCCGGCACCTTGCGGGCCAGCGAATCGACATCAACGCCGTCAACCTCGACGGCCGCCGCCGGCACCAGCTGCCGCACCTGGATCCGGTGCAGGGCTTCGGTCAGCGCTTCCAGCACACCGCCCCAGTCGGGCGAGAACTCGGCCAGCGTCGCCACCTCATTCAGCAGGGTTTCGCCATCGCCATTGCCCAGCGCATCCAGCAGCGCGCCCACCCGGGTCTGGTCGACGGCGCCGAGCATCGTCGCCACCGCCGCGTCGGTCAGCTGGCCGCCGGTGTAGGCGATCGCCTGGTCCAGCAGCGAAAGGCCGTCGCGCAGGCTGCCGTCGGCGGCCTTGCTGATCTGGCGCACCGCACCGGGCTCGACCGCGATCCCCTCAGCCTGCAGGATCTTCTCGACCTGCCCGCCGATCTGGCCCTCGTCCAGCCGCTTGAGGTTGAATTGCAGGCAGCGCGACAGCACCGTCACCGGCAGCTTCTGCGGGTCGGTGGTCGCCAGCAAAAACTTCACGTGCCCCGGCGGCTCCTCCAGTGTCTTCAGCAGCGCATTGAACGCCGACTTGGACAGCATGTGGACTTCGTCGATCAGGTAGACCTTGACCCGTCCGCGCGACGGCATGTATTGCGCGTTGTCGATCAGGTCGCGGACGTCGTCGACACCGGTATTGGACGCGGCGTCGATCTCCAGCAGGTCGATGAAACGGCCGGCATCGATGTCCCTGCAGGAGTTGCACTCCCCGCACGGATCGGCCGACGTGCCGCGCTCGCAGTTGAGCGACTTGGCGAAGATCCGCGCGATCGTGGTCTTGCCGACCCCGCGGGTGCCGGAGAACAGGAACGCATGGTGGACCCGGCCCGTGTCGAGCGCATTGGTCAGCGCCCGGACCACGTGTTCCTGCCCGACCAGTTCGGCGAAGCGCTTGGGCCGCCACTTGCGGGCGAGAACGAGGTAGGACATCGATAACCTTGGACAAGTCCGGAGGGAATGGCCGCTGGCCAGTGCGCCGTGCCGCGGTCGGCCGGCCATGGCGGGCCGGTGCCATTGTGCCACGCCACATCCCCGGCGCCGACGACCGCCAACAAGCGACTTGTCCGCAAGCCCCGGCACCGCTAGACTTTGCGACCCGCTGGCGACCTGGTGTCGTTGCGGGGGTCTGAGCGGCTTCAGATGCGGGACGATGCGGAGAGGTGTCCGAGTGGTTGAAGGAGCACGCCTGGAAAGTGTGTAAGCGTCTAAACCGCGCTTCGGGGGTTCGAATCCCCCTCTCTCCGCCAGATTTTGCAGCGTCCTGCTTGCTTGTAACTGTGCGTCTTGTAACCGTCCATGGTGGCCCCGTCGGCCCCTCGCGACGCTAGGTCGAAAACTCCGCCAGGGCCGGAAGGCAGCAACGGTATTGACTGATGCGGGTGCCGAGGTCAGCCGGCGGGGCCATCGCCTTTCCGGGGCACCGGGCCTTAATTGCCGCGGGCTTATCGCCGCCTTCCGGGCTCGCGCTATCCCGGCGCTTCGACCTGCAACGCGGTGGTGTTCGCCAACGCGACCACTTCGCCCGGCCGGCCGACCCGATAGCCACGCGCGGCGAGGGTCTCGCCCTCCTGCGCGCTGCCGTAGTGGTACAGCAGGCAACGGGCCAGCAGTTCGCGCGGGTATTCGCGCTCCAGATCTTCAATGCCGCTGTGCGACGGATTGCCATGCAACGCGCAATCGTGGGCGATCAGCTCGCCGGCATCGGCGACCTTGGCCAGCACTTCCGGAATCGGCCGGGTATCGCCGGTCCAGACCACGCTGCCGTGCAGCCGCAAGCCGAACGCGGTGTCGGGCCAATGATGGCGGACGGGAAACACTTCCAGCCGCACGCCCTGGTGCCAGAACGCGTCGCCGACCGGGATCACCTGGAACGCATCCCAGAAATTCGCCCCACCCTCCGCCAGTGGATTGGGGTAATCGCCCACGCGCTGATGCAGCAGCGGCACCAGCTTGGCCGGCACGTACAGGCGCACGTGGCCGCGACGGTCGGGGTCGAAATAGCTCTGCACGAACAACCGCTCGAAGCCGGCGATGTGGTCGAGGTGGGTGTGGGTGATGAACAACGCCCGCGGCGTGGCGCCGTAATGCGCCAGGTAGGCCGACAGTCCCTCGCCGCCGCAGTCGATGGTCAGCCATGGCTGGCCATCGCGCTCCAGCGTTGCCATCGCCGAGCCCAGCTCGACCGCCGAGGCATTGCCCACTCCGTGCAGCCGCAGGCTCCAGGTCATCACTCAGTAACCCCGCGCCCAGGCGCGGTCATAGGCACCACGCAAACGGGCGAAATCGCGCTCCACCGCGGCGATTTCGCGCTCGCCGCGCAGCTTCAGCAACGAACGCTTGAGGCGGGCGAGATTGCCCTCCCGCCAGCCGGTGGCGGGAATCGCAATCCGGCCACGATCCAGGTCGATCACCCAACCGTTGCCACAGGTGTCGAACATCAGGTTGTGGGCGTTCAGGTCGGCGTGGTCGAGGCCGGCGCGATGGGCGCGCGCGACCAGCCGGCCGGCCTCCTCCCAGGGCGCACCGTCGCCGGCCACCATCGCCCGGTCGGCCAGGGTGCGCACGTCGGGCAGGCGCTCGATCAGGATCGCGCACCGGTAGAACAGGCCTTCGCGGCGGTAGCTCGCCGCAATCGGCTGCGGCACCGGCACACCCTTTTCGATCATCGCGCGCGACAGCCGGTACTCGGCAAAACTGCGCGTCGCCGCGGCACTGCGCCACAGGTACCGGTCGCGGCTGAACCTGGCCACCATGCCGCCACGCAGGTAGCGTCGCAGGACCGCCGGACCGAACGGCGCGTCGACAAACCACGCCCCGCCGCGTCCGCCGCTTTCAACCGGGCGCGCTTTTTCCTCCCAGAACGCGGGAACAAACCATTCCGGCTGCGCTTGCCGCATCCGTGTGGTGTCGAACAGAATCGCCCCGTAACCGCCGTCTTCGCGGAATGGCGTCAGTCCCTCGGCAGCGTCATACCCCGTCATCACCCGGAGTCTAGCAATTAGCATGCCCCCTGCACCCGCTTCGATCTGCCTGCTGCGCCTGTCCGCGCTGGGCGATGTGACCCACGTCGTGCCGCTGGTGCGCACCCTGCAGGCCGCGTGGCCGGACACGCCATTGAGCTGGGTGATCGGCAAGACCGAGCAACGCCTGCTGGAAGGACTGCCGGGCGTGGAGTTCATCGAATACGACAAGAAATCCGGGCTGGGCGGAATGATCGCGCTGTACCGCCGGCTGCACGCCCGCCCGATCGACACCCGCGCGTTCGATGTCCTGCTGCAGATGCAGGTGGCCGCGCGGGCGAACCTGCTGTCCGCGGTTGTTCCCGCCCGGGTGCGGGTTGGTTACGACCGGGCGCGGTCCCGGGACGGCCACGGCCTGTTCGTCAACCGCCGGATTCCCGACCGCCCCGGCATCCACGTACTCGACGCCATCGGCAGCTTCTGCGAGCCGCTGGGCCTGCAGCAGACCGATGTGCGCTGGGACCTGCCGGTACCTGCGGAAGCGCGCGAATGGGCGCGCGCGCAATGGCCGGACGACGGCACCCCGACCCTGATGATCTCGCCGTGCTCCAGCCATGTGCTGCGCAACTGGCGCGCCGATCGCTATGCCGCCGTCGCCGACCACGCGATCGCGCGCGGCTGGCGGGTGGTGCTGTGCGGTGGACGCAGCGAACTGGAGCGGCAGACCACCGACGCGATCCTCCATGCGATGCGGGGCGAGGCGCTCGACCTGGTCGGCAGGGACACCCTGAAACAATTGCCCGCGCTGCTGGAACGGGCCGACCTGTTGCTGACCCCGGATTCGGGGCCGATGCACATCGCCAACGCAATGGGCACCAAGGTGCTCGGCCTGCATGCAGCCAGCAACCCGGCACGCAGCGGGCCCTACAGCGATCGCCGCTACTGCGTGGACCGCTATGACGATGCCGCGCGCAGGTTCCGCGGCAAACCGGCGACCGAACTCCGCTGGGGCAGCAAGATCGAGCACGACGGGGTGATGGACCTGGTCACAGTCGAAGACGCGACGGACGCCTTCGAACGCTTCGTCACCGATGCGTCAGGCTAGTTGCCTACGAAGGAACCCCAACGGAAGTCGACTCCCTCCTGGCTGCCGGAAAAGTGCCGACCTGCATCGTCACGACGCATCCGGCTTCCGGTAGTCCTGGTAGGACTTTTCCTCGACATAGGTCGAACCCAGCGCGTGGTTGATCTCGCGCTTGAGCCGGGCGCGCTCGTCGTTCTGGATATAGACGCTGCGGGCAAGCTGGATGAAGTCCGCGTCGAACTCCTGCGCCCGCTCCTTGAGGCGGATATCGTCCTCGATCTCCCACAGGCGCTCGTTGACCGCCTTGAGCGCCGCGCGCAGGGCAACCACTTCCTTGCCCGCGGCCGGATGCGCCAGCCAGGTTTTCTGCAGCGCGCCCAGCTCGTTGTGGATATTGGCCAGCTTGGCCGGATCGGTCATCCGCTCGGACTTGATCGCCAGGATCGAGATCTTGTCGAGCAACTCGCCAAAGGAAACGGGAACAAGGACTTCGGACATGGGACGGATTCAACCTGGGGACGCGTAAGAACGGGACCGACAGTCTAGCGCCGCACTCTTCCGGACTGGCTGCTTGTCTGCCCGCCGCGCGCACCGTATGATTGCGCCCCCACGACCCCGGACTTGCTGCCGGCGGTACACCGGAGAGGTGGCAGAGTGGTTGAATGTACCTGATTCGAAATCAGGCGTACGTTTATAGCGTACCGGGGGTTCGAATCCCCCCCTCTCCGCCATTGCACAGGAAAGGGCTGCTCCGGCAGCCCTTTTTGCTGCCGGCCCTGACCGCAAGCCATCGGGACGGGGCCAAATCGGCACAACCCCCATGCTTCGGCGACCATCCGATGCGTATGGCCGTCGAAATAGCCTCACTGCGTTAACGTATGTGAAAGTCACCCCGATATCTGACCTGCATGATCCTGACCGCATGATCGACCCATGATCGAATTCGGACACCTGACGCACGTCGGCCTACGTCGCGAGCTCAACGAGGACAGCTATTACGGCGACAGCGAGCTGGGGTTGTGGCTGGTTGCCGACGGCATGGGGGGGCACGAATACGGCGAGGTCGCCAGCGCGCTGGCAAGGGAAACCATCGTGCGCGAGATCCGTGACGGCACCCCGCTCACCCAGGCCATCCGGATTGCCGACGAGGAGATCATCCGCACGTCGCGGCAGCGGCGTGATGCACTGCCAATGGGCACGACGGTGGTCGCCACCAGAATCATCGGCAACCGGTTTGAAGTCGCCTGGGTCGGCGACAGCCGGGTTTACCTGTGGCGCAACGGCCAACTGGTCCAGCTGTCAAAGGATCACAGTTATGTCCAGGAGCTGATCGCCAGCGGAACGATCACCCAGGAAGAGGCGCGCAGCCATCCGCATCGCAACGTGGTCACCCAGGCGTTGGGCGTGACCGATCCACGCAACCTGAATGTCGCCACCCTCTCCGGCGAGGTGTTTCCCGGTATGCAGTTGCTGTTGTGCAGCGACGGCCTGACCGAGGAGGTCGATGACAGCGAGATCGCGCGGGTGCTGGGGCAGCAGGATTGCAGCGCCCAGGAGTGCGTGGACACGCTCGTGGCCGCGGCGCTCGATGGCGGCGGCTCGGACAACATCACCGCGGTACTGATCCGCAGCCACTAGGCCGCGACAAGCTTCCAGAAGGGGCACGCGCGCGGCGCGCGGCCCGAGTCGCAACGGTCATTCGCTCGACGCGTCATCCCACACCGCGTGGCCGGCCCGCTTGCGCAGGGTCACCAGCCGCGCCTCGTGCGCGGCAAACTCGTCGGGCGTCACCTCCACCCGTGGCCGCGGACGGTTGGTATCGAGCTGGAACACGATCGCACCGGCGTCTGCCGGTCCCGGCTCAACGGCATCGAAACCGATCTCTTCCTGTCCGGATGTCAGCCCGATGTAGACCTCGGCCAGCAACTGGGCGTCCAGCAGCGCGCCATGCAATTGGCGGTGCGCGTTGTCCACCCCCAGCCGCCGGCACAGGGCATCCAGCGAGTTGCGCTGGCCGGGGTAGCGACGGCGGGCGAGCAACAGTGAGTCCTCGATCGCGCAACGGTCCGCAAGGCTGCCGTGGTGCGCGCCCGCGAGGCGCAACTCGTTGTCCAGGAAGCCCACGTCGAACGCGGCGTTGTGGATCACCAGCTCGGCGCCGTCGATGAAGGCCAGAAACTCGTCGACCACCTCGGCAAACACCGGCTTGTCGGCGAGGAACTCGAGCGTCAGGCCCGTCACCTCCTGCGCGCCCGGCTCGAACACGCAGTCCGGCTTGAGATAGCGGTGAAAGGTACGACCCGTCGGCCGCCGCTCGACGAACTCGACGCAGCCGATCTCGACCACGCGGTTGCCGCGCTCCCAGCTCAGGCCGGTGGTTTCGGTATCGAGGATGACCTGGCGCATGGACACCTCAGCCCGCCTGGCCGCGCGAGCGCTGCTTGAAACGGGTCGCCTCGTCGCGCGCCAGCACGTCCACGCGCTCGTTGTCGGGATCGCCCGAGTGCCCCTTGACCCAACGCCAGTCGATCTGGTGACTCCGCACGGCCAGGTTCAGCCGCTCCCACAGGTCGCGGTTCTTCACCGGGTCGCCGCCGGCCGTCTTCCAGCCACGACGCACCCAGTTGGCCATCCATTGGGTAATGCCCTGGCGGACGTACTGGGAGTCGGTATGCAGGGTCACCACGCAGCTTTCACTGAGGGCCTCCAGCGCGCAGATCGCCGCCATCAGCTCCATGCGGTTGTTGGTGGTATCGGCCTCGCCGCCCACCAGTTCGCGCTCGCGCCCCTTGCAGCGCAGCAGCGCGGCCCAGCCGCCCGGCCCGGGGTTGCCGAGGCAGGCGCCATCGGTGTGGATGTCAACGATCTTCTTTGCGTCGGTGCCGCGAATGCTTTCAGTCATCCGGGCATTATCGCTGAGTGCGCCGTTGAAGGTCGCCCCCGCATGCGCGCTGGACCTCGTCCACCGGCCACCGTCCGGCTTGCCAACGCAACTGGCGCAACGGTGTCGGCGGGACCATCGCCGGAGCACGCTTGCTGACCGTGATCGCGATACTGGCGCGGAAGCGATCCATCACGGCGACGCCGGCCTCGCCCGGACTGGCGCGCCAGTGCGGGCCCAGCCACTGCAGGCGGATCGAGCTGCCGGCAAAGCCGGCGCGCCGCAGCATGCGTTGCCAGCGGCCGGGATCGCGCGCATGCAGGCCACGGCCGACCCAGCGCGCACGATAGGGGCTCCATGGATTCAACGTCGCCAGCCACAAGGTGCCACCCGGCGTGAGCACGCGGGCGCACTCTTCAAGCAGCGCGTCCTGGTCACTGCCTTCGTCCAGGATGTGCTGCAGCAAAACCGCACCGAAGGTTTCACTCGCCATCGGCAGCGGCAGCCGGCAGCGCACCGAGCCCGCCAGTTCTCGGCCCTCGCGCCGCAACAACACGCTGCGGCGACCGCCCGCAGGTGGCAGCGCGGACGGCACGCCCAACCACGCCCAGGGCAGAGCGGGGCAGCCTGACAGCACCCTGGCCACCGCCGCGGCCTCGGTCGCGAGCACGCTCTGCCCCGCCGGGCTGGCGAACCAGGCCAGGCCGGAGGCGGCGGGTTGACGGTCGTGCGCAAACGCGGGCATGGTCGCGAATTCTCGCCTTGGTGTTGAAGGCCCCCGATTTTGCGGCAAATCCTGCGGCAAGTCCGTCGACGAGCACCACCCTGCGATAAGCCATCGCCAATCTCAAGGAGCATGCATCGTGCAGTTGCAAGCCCTGCCCGCATTCACCGACAACTACATCTGGTTGTTGCCCAATAACGAAAACACCGCTGTGGTGGTGGACCCCGGCGAAGCCGGCCCGGTCCTGGCCGCCGCCGATGCCGGCCTGCAGATCGGCGCAGTGCTGCTGACCCACCACCACCATGACCACATCGGCGGCGTGCCGGCGCTGCTGGAGCGCTGGCCAGGCCTGCCGGTATTTGCGCCGGACGACCCGCGCATTGCCGTGCCCACGACGCCGGTGGGCGATGGCGACCGGTTCCGGGCCGCGGGTTTCGAGTTCGATGTGATCGCCGTCCCAGGCCATACCAGCAGCCACGTGGCCTACCACGGAGCCGGTATCGGGGAAGGCGTGCTGTTCAGCGGGGACACCTTGTTCAGCCTGGGTTGCGGGCGACTTTTCGAAGGTACCCCGTTGCAGATGCACCGATCGTTGTCGCGCCTGGCCCGTTTGCCGGGTTCCACCGCGCTGTATTGCGGCCACGAGTACACCCTGTCCAACGCCGCCTTCGCGCGCGTGGTAGAGCCCGAAAATGCGCCGCTGTTGCGCCGCACCCAGGAAGCCCAAGACATGCGTGATGCCTCCCGCCCCACCCTGCCCAGCACGCTGGCCAGCGAACTGGCAAGCAACCCGTTCCTGCGTTGCGACCAGCCTAGCGTGATCGCTGCCGTGCAACGCCGCCTCGGTCGCGTACCGACGGATGCAGTCGAGGTCTTCGCCGAATTGCGGCACTGGAAGGATGGATTCAGCGGGTGAGACCCACACCGAAATCCCGCGCGGTAAAGGCAGCCCTAGCCTGGACGATCGGCATGGTGCTCGCAGTGGCGCTGGTCTCTCCTGCCGCAGCCACTGCCAAGACAGAAACTCCCGCAACGCCAGCCGTCGCTGCCGCCACAACAGCAGCAGCTCCGACACCCACCCACGCCGCAGATGCCGCCCCGTCCCGCAGCGGGCTGCAGATCTACCAGCAGTTCCAGCAAGGCCTGGCCGATCCAAGCTGCGGTGCCGAGGTAAGTGAGCGCTGGAGCAAGCATTACGCCGCCGCCCCCAAGCGGCTCGCGTCACAGAATGAAGACACGCTGCTGTTGTTCGGTTATGTGCTGGACGCCGTCCGCGAAGCCCACCTGCCCAGCGAGTACGCGCTGATCCCCTTCGTGGAAAGCGGCTATCGACCAGAAGCACGCAGCCCGGCCGGCCCAGCCGGCATGTGGCAGATGATCGAACGTACCGCGCGCAACCACAAAGTCCCGATCCGCAAGGGATACGACGGGCGCCTCTCACCGGTGGACTCCACCCGCGCCGCGGTGCGCTACCTGAAGACCTTGCACGGGATGTTCGCCGGCGACTGGCGTCTGGCCGCGATGGCCTACAACGCTGGCGAATACCGGATCCTTTCCGCGCTGAAGAGCGGCGGCCAGGTCGCCAGGAATGCCAAACCCGAAACCCTTCCCAATGTGCCGGCCACCACCCACGCGTATGTGCGCAAGCTGCACGCGCTGGCTTGCGTGCTGGGCGAGGCCGAGGACCGCCAATCGTGGGTCAAGGCCATGGACCGCCCTGCTCCGCGCCTGCAGGCAGTGACGATCGGCGATGGCATCAATCGGCTGGCCGACTGGGCGGACCGGAACGGCCAGGACGCAGACCGTCTTGGCCGTCTCAACCCGGCCTTCAGTGGCGGCCGGATCGCCAGCAGCGACGAGGCGCCGGTGCATCTGCTGGCCCCGCCATCGACGTCAATCAGTGGCGTCAATTAGTTCGCGCGCGCCCGGTACAATGAGCGATTGCCCGACCGTGCCGGTCGTGGCCCTGATCACTTAGGAGCAACCATGGGTTTCCTGCAAGGC